>SEDB01000287.1 GCA_004210715.1 Pedobacter sp. | reverse complement strand
AAATTTGATAAATGCCCAGGAACGCCAACAGGTACTGTTGTTGATGGTTCAGGTTGCCCAATCAAAGTTCAACGTGAAATTATCAGAGAAACTAAAGTAATTACTGAAGAAGATCGTAAGGTAGTTAAAGATGCAATCTCTAACTTAGAATTCGATTTAGGTAAATCTACAATCCGTTCTAAATCTTATGCTTCATTAAACAGAGTAGCTGGTTTATTAGTAGAGAAAAACTTTAGCTTAAAATTAGCTGGTCACACAGATAACACTGGTGGTAGAGAATTAAACTTACGTTTATCTAAAGAAAGAGCTGAATCTGTTAAAGCTTATTTAGTTTCTCAAGGTGCTAATGCTTCAAGAATCGAAGCAACTGGTTACGGACCTGATCAACCAATTTCAACAAACAAAACTGCAGCTGGTCGTCAAGAAAACCGTCGTGTAGAATTTACATTATACTAGTCAATAGTAAAATGAAATAGAAAAGCCCCGATGAAAATCGGGGCTTTTTACGTTATAAAAATTTTATTGTTTATTCAAAGCTTATTATTTTAGGCCGTAAGAATCACACAGCGAATAAATCTTCAATAAACTCAGACTGGTAAATTATGAATGGATTTTATCGATTAAGACAATCCCTTTTTATTCTTATAAGTCATTTTTGCTTTTGTACCAGCGCTGTAATTATAGTTTTTTAAGTTACTGGCTTTCTTTTCATGGAAAGCAGCTCCGCGTTCAGAAGTATCTTCCTCCTCCTCTTTTTTCTTTTTCTTTGGTTTAGCAGCAGCATCAACAATTTTTAAATCTTCAGGCAGTTCCATCACATCCATACGTTCACCAATAGCCTGCTCAATCTTCTTAACTTCAATCAACTCTATATCTGTAGAAAAAGTGATGGCAACCACTTCATCATCACCTTGCTTAACAATACGCTGAATTAAAGTTTCTTTCTGCTCAGGTAATTCAAAGTGAAGAATAAAAGGAATGCCTTGAATATCTAACTCACCTAAATTCTCGTTTGCTACAATCAACACCCTAGCATCAGGATTATCTTTGAAATCTTCAATATCATCGTAGCCCTTATCATCAAAAAATAAAGAGCGATAAATGCTAATTTCTCCTTCTTTGGGGTTGTTAAAATTTTTATAAACCGTTTGGGCTGTTAATCTTGTGTTCACGAAAACAACTACCTTCTCAAAAAACTCAACATCGTTTAATAACAAGGTTAATAAATTCAATTTCGTTCTGAAATTCGGAACCTGATACAACATCTGTGGATAAACCTCAGCTTGCTTTTCTCCAATTTCATCAACCTCGATAGTTGTGGTAGAATCTTTCATGAAAGGCGATATCATGTGATTTAATTTCTCGTGCAAGACTTCTGTGAATACAACGTGTTGAGATTTATAAGCACTGTTTGCCAATTCTACAACTGGTAATTGCAAACCTTTCTTTACAATTAACTCAGCATTATCTACTATGAATAACTGAATTTTATTGGTGTTGAGTGCTAATTTTAAATATAAAGCACGAGCCCTGTCCGGAACAGCAACAATAATGTCGCAACCATCCGTAATCTCATTCATTTGCGTATCCACAGCACCACGGCTATCAATTCCTAAAATTCTGAAAGTGCTATTTCGATTTAGTAATTTAAATTGTGCTAAAACGAGATCCACATGCTCGGCATCAGGAACCAAAATCAAAGCTCTTGGCGCTTCTTCGAAAGCATATTTTAACTTCATCAAGGTAGCTAAAACATAAGTTGTTGTTTTCCCCGCTCCTTCTGGTCCTACTGCAATAACATCCTGGCCACCTAAAATTCGCGACATGGTTTTGGTTTGAATTTCTTTTGGTGTTAAAAATCCTGCCTCAGTCATGGCTGCAACAAGTGGCTTGCTAAGTTTTAATTTATCTAATGACACGCTTATTGTTTTAATATTTAAAATGCAAATATCCTCAAAATATTTAGCTTTTTAGAAATTGAATTTTAGGTTTGGAAATGAATGCCGCTAATCCTGAGGTACTTTAGCCCTGCGATCCATTATTTCCGATGAAAAATGGGCCCCATCCCTATCAGATTTAATAATAAAAAGCTTTTATTTCAAGTGAACACAGCAATAAAAACAAAAATAAGTTACTGTAAATAAATAAGTTATACTATTTTCAAATTAAAACACTACTAAATCTATAGATATTATATACTAATTTATATATTTGCTGAACATTAATCATTAACTAAAAAATATGTTAAACAATTAAACGCATTTATCATGTCAATTTACTTTCAGTATCCAGCTATAAGCGACTATCCAAATCACATATATCCTACCCCTAATCTTGAAGTTAGTGTAGAAATAATAAAGAATGAAGATAGCATTAATCGCGAAGAGATTGCAGAATTGAAAGATTTTTTAGCGCTTAAACCTGTTTAGCATATATGGCCAGTTGACCGATTGGAAGGTTGAAGTTTCATAAACTTTTGTACAATGGTTCGAATCCATTACTAGGCCGCTAAGTGTCCTCATAGCACTTACTCCTGATTCTGCTCAATCAGGTAAGATTTGGTTATCTTATATTTGTTTTGTTGTTAGCAAAGGCTATCCGCGATGGGTAGCCTTACTTTTTATGGATATTTATTCGTCATTCTGAGCGAAAGATGAATCTAACAGATATACATTGTTTTAATTAGTGCAACTGCAATCAATTCCCAATTCAATCAATAAAATGATTCTTCTCTATGCTCAGAATGACAAAAAGCAATTAAATGAAAATCTTAAAACTTTTTATTTCATTGATGGTTATTTATTCAATTCACATTATACTAATCTTTTACAGATTAATTTGTTTGGTTTAAAAAAGGGATTTATGGATATAAATCCCTTTTCTTTTGCACAAAATTTTTAAATCCTATATTAGCATCATACACCAACCATCCAAATTTAGATGAACAGAAAACATTTCCTTTCTTCATTTATTGCAGCCTCAACAATACTTCCTGCTTTTAAAGCCCTGGCAAATACGATAGAAAATGATAGTTCATCATTTAAAATCCCGCCCTATTTGAAGCCGGGAGATACCATTGGGATTACCAGTCCGGCGGGATATGTTACCTTGGAACAAATTCAACCATCAGTTTTACAAATGCAAAGCTGGGGTTTCAATATTAAAATTGGAGAAACCATAGGCAAACGCAGTTTCACTTATGGCGGTACGGATGAAGAAAGGCTAGCTGATTTTCAAAAAATGTTGGATGATCCAAACATAAAAGCCATTATGTGCGCCCGTGGTGGCTATGGTTTTGTTCGAATAATTGATAAGCTTGATTT
>SEDB01000286.1 GCA_004210715.1 Pedobacter sp. | reverse complement strand
AAACTAAAACATACAGGCCTAATTGAAGCGATTAAAGCATTAAAGAAACCTGTTTTGGGCATTTGTGTGGGCATGCAATTGATTACCGAACATTCGGAAGAAGGCGATGCGGCATTATTAGATATTGTTCCTGTGAAAACCAAAAAATTTGATAAGTCGCTGAATATCAAAATCCCACACATGGGATGGAATGCTGTTCAGTACAAAAACAATTCGTTATTTGAGGGTGTTGAAGATAATACACAATTTTACTTCGTTCATTCGTACTTTATTGAATATAACCCTACTTTTGACATCGCTTCTGCCAATTATGGATTGAAATTTTCGGCAGCGGTGCAAAAAGACAACTTTTATGGCGTTCAGTTCCACCCCGAAAAATCGGGCAAAGCTGGCGAACAGATATTAAAAAATTTTTCAAACCTCGGTTGAGATTTAACTTTCAACCTTTAACTTATAACTCGAGAAATGTACATAATTCCTGCTATTGATATTTTGGATGGAAAAGTTGTTCGTCTGCGTGAAGGCGATTACAACCAAAAAACTGAGTACGATGTTTCTATTGCTGAAATGATAGAAAAATACCGTTCAAACGGAACAGATTTCATTCACATTATCGATTTAAACGGTGCCAAAGGCGATTTCAGCAACCAGAAATCTCTTTTTGAAATCATTAAGAAAACCGAAATGAAAGTGCAATACGGTGGCGGAATCCGTACGATTGAACAAGTGACCAATTTGCTTGATGCAGGAATCCACCGGGTTATTGTAGGTACACAAGCCATTACCAATCCAGACTTTTTACAACAATTAAGCGAGGCATTTGCCAAAAAAGACAACTATGCAAACCGTATTGTTATCGCTATTGATGTTTTGGATGAAGTAATAAAATACTCTGGTTGGATGGAAAGTTCACCTATTAAATTAATGGATTACGTTGATAAATGTTTGGCATTAGGGTTCTTCCGTTTCTTGTGTACAGATATCAGCAAGGATGGAAAATTAGGTGGCGCAGCAATCGATTTGTATAAAAAACTGTTGGAACATTCACCAATGATTAAGTTAATTGCATCGGGTGGTGTAAGTTCGATGGATGATATTTACGATTTGGCAAAATTTCCGATTAGAAGTGTAGTGGTTGGAAAAGCGATTTACGAAGATAGAATTACCATCGAGCAAATAAAAGAGTGGAATTTGAAAGCGTTGAGCTCGATATAAAGAAAGGTTTTTTAACACACTCATCATTGCGAGGCACGAAGCAATCTTCCAACGATAGCTTGATACTTTAAGACTGCTTCGTGCCTCGTAATGACGGAAACATAGCAAGACTCATGTTAAGCAAAAGAATAATCCCCTGCCTAGACGTTAAAGACGGGCGCACGGTAAAAGGTGTAAACTTTGTTGATTTACGTGATGCAGGCGATCCGGTAGAATTGGCCGCACAATATGCTAAGCAAGGTGCAGACGAATTGGTTTTTCTAGACATTACCGCCACTCACGAACGTAGAAAAACCATGATTGAAATGGTAAAATCCGTTGCCCGTCAACTCAATATTCCATTTACCATTGGCGGTGGTATTACAGAAATTGCCGATGCGGAAGCGTTGTTAAATGCTGGCGCCGATAAAATCAGCATCAATTCGGCAGCTGTGCGTAACCCTAAGCTGATTGAAGAATTAGCAAAAGCATTTGGCGTGCAATTCGTGGTTTTGGCTGTCGATACCAAATTTGTTGATGGCGAAAATAGGGTTCACTTAAACGGTGGAAGGCTAATAACCGAACTCGAAACCGAAACCTGGATTAAACAAGCGGAAGATTTAGGTGCAGGAGAAATCTTGCTAACCTCTATGGACCATGATGGCACTAAAGCCGGTTTTGATTGTGGGTTATTGAGTAAGGTGAACCAAATGATTAACATCCCGATAATTGCTTCGGGTGGAGCAGGTAGCATGCAACATTTTACCGAGGTTTTCCAAAAGGCTAATGTAGATGCTGCTTTAGCGGCATCAGTTTTTCATTACGGCGAAATTCTTATACCTGATTTGAAACAAGAATTGAAAAGGAATAATATTCCAGTAAGGATATAAAAATACATTCTTCATTATAGGGCATGAAGCATTCTTTATACTAAAGCGAGCAAATAAACTCATCGCCTTAGAATTGCTTCGTTCCTCGCAATGACGAAACTAGATAAAAACAATGAAAATAGATTTTAATAAAAGTGATGGTTTGGTTCCTGTAGTAATCCAAGATGAACAAACATTAGAGGTTTTAATGCTTGGCTACATGAACACAGAAGCATTAGAAAAGACACAAGCTGAAGGCAAAGTAACCTTCTATTCTCGTTCTAAAAACCGTTTATGGACCAAGGGTGAAGAAAGTGGTAATTTTCTGTTTGTGAAATCTATTCACATTGATTGTGACAACGACACCATACTGATTAAAGCAAATCCCGTAGGACCAACATGCCACACCGGCAGCCGCAGCTGTTTTAAAACAGAGTATAATCAAAACTTTATTTTTCAGTTGGAAAATATAATCACCGATAGATATGAAAACCCTGTTGAGGGTTCTTACATCAATAAAATGCGCAATAAAGGTTTAAACAAAATTGCGCAGAAAGTTGGCGAAGAAGGTGTAGAAACCGTAATTGCTGCACTTGCTGAAAGCGAAGAAGAGTTAATCGGCGAAGCATCAGATCTGGTTTTTCATCTTTTGTTTTTATTGAAAGAGAAAGGCTTATCTGTTCAGGATATTGCGAAGAATTTAGAGAAAAGGCATAAGTAATTTACCTAAGTGAAAACTGAAATAACCTTTGACCACTTAAACGTATATGTCAGGAAAAAAATTCCTACCAATCAATTTTTAAAAATATTCTTATTTATTTTTAATCTAGTTGCAATAATTGGTTTATTTTATTTCGTTTTCCTTTTGCAAGAAAATAAACCAAACCCATTACCATTATTATTACCAATAGCCTACGGATTTACAGTTGGAAAGTATTTTCTCTGGAATACCTTTGGCGAAGAGTTTTATATTATTAGCACTTCTTATATATCATACCAACACGATTACGGTTTTTGGAAAACCAAGCTCAAAACTTTGAAGTATGATTTTATCTCAACCAACAGCATTAGCGATTTCGACTGTTGACTCAGAATTAATCTTTAATAAATTAAATGAAATTAAACTAGATGAATTTGGTCATGAAGTAAATTTCCCAATAATTTTTCCAAACTAAATCAAATGCTTAAACACCTCAAAACCCTTTCTGGTCACCAAAATCCTGTTTATGCTTTAGCCAATTCAGATGATAATAATACTTTTTTTAGCGCAGGAAACGATAAAGGTGTTGTAGAATGGTCGCTAGAAACCATGGCTTTTGTGAAAGTTAAATTGCCAGTGCAAAGTTCAGTTTATTATCTTCACTATTACAATAACCAACTTTTTGTTGGCGAAAGAAGCGGAGCTTTTAGTGTTTACGATTTTCAAGAGGATAAAGTAGTCACCAGAATTAATGCTCACACCAAACCTATCTTCAATATTCAAGTAGTAAAAAGTAAAAATGAGCTGATCACTACAGGCGAAGATGGTACTGTTGCAGTTTGGTCACTAAACGATTTTACCGAAATTTATCGGTTTCAGGCAGCATATGATACTGTTCGGGCGATTGCTATTTCTCCCGATGAAACTGAAATTTCATTTGGTTGTAAAGACCATCTAATTAAAATCTATAACCTTTCTGATTATAGCATCAAGCAAAATCTGGA
>SEDB01000285.1 GCA_004210715.1 Pedobacter sp. | reverse complement strand
AGTTTCTGAATATCTAATAAATATTCGTTTTCTTCCGCATCGCAGAATGAAATGGCAATTCCATTAGCCCCAGCACGACCAGTACGGCCAATTCTGTGCACATAAGATTCAGGAATATTTGGTAATTCGTAATTGAAAACGTGAGACAACTGGTCGATATCGATACCACGGGCAGCAATATCAGTAGCCACTAAAACACGGATTTTTCTATCTTTAAAATCAGTTAAAGCACGTTGACGAGCATTTTGCGATTTATTTCCGTGAATGGCTGCAGCTTTAATTCCAGCGTGTGCCAAATCTTTTACAATACGATCTGCACCATGTTTTGTGCGGGTAAAAACCAGAGCAGTTTGAATATCTTTATCTTCCAAAAGATGAATCAATAACTTCTTTTTATCAGGCTTATCAACAAAATAAACCGATTGAACAATGGTTTCAGCGGTAGAAGAAATTGGCGTAACCTCTACTTTCGTTGGGCTAGATAAAATCGTGTTGGCTAACTTCTGAATTTCATCAGGCATGGTTGCCGAGAAAAACAAAGTCTGGCGTTTTGCAGGTAATTTAGCCACAACTCTTTTCACATCGTGGATAAAACCCATATCTAACATTCTGTCCGCTTCATCTAAAACGAAAAGTTCAATGGTGCTTAAGCTGATGAAACCCTGGTTCATCAAATCCAGCAAACGACCTGGTGTAGCGACTAAAATATCAACACCTTTTCTAAGCGCTTCAACTTGTGAGTGTTGATTTACACCGCCAAAAATTACCAAACGGCGTAAGTTTAAATTGCTTCCGTAAGCTTTAAAACTTTCTTCAATTTGAATGGCAAGCTCACGTGTTGGGGTTAAAACTAAAGCTTTTATGTTTTTAGTCGCTTTGGTATTAATGTGTTTTTCGTGCAACAATTGCAGCATCGGGATAGCAAAAGCGGCAGTCTTACCTGTGCCAGTTTGTGCGCAACCTAATAAATCTTTTCCTTTTAATATCGTTGGGATGGATTGCTCCTGTATTGGTGTAGGTTGTGTATAACCTTCTTTCTCAAGCGCCTTTAAAATTGGCTCAATGAGGTTCAATTCTTTGAATAACATGTATGTTTTTTTGTAATATTTATCGAAGAAGCTAGAACAATCAATTGTTGAAGGACTAACTTGCGGAGAGAATATGCCATTCAGAATGACAAGCCCTTATTCCTGCTTCAGCGGCAAAGATACAAATAATATATGGAAGAGGAAAAAGAGGGGATGGAAGATACTTCATTAAGAGGTTTTGAAGTTAAGTTAAACAGTTTTTAGGATTGTTAATTTTATGGTTTTAAATATAAATGAGTTGATTGTTATTTTTTCTTATACTTTTTTGCCATACTAATATCACCAATCCTTTTGGCGTACTCTGCAATACTATTTTTAATTTCAAAATTGGTAGTGTCTAAATTATTGGCAACGCTTAAAACTCCAATAGCAAATTTTTTATAGTCTAACCCCTTTTCTTTATTTCCTTGTTTATCATAATCTTCTCCATATTTAAATGCTAAAATTCCGATATCCTTTAGGTCTAAAATGGTATTTTCTTTGTTTTCTTTACTGTTATCTAGTTCAAGAGCCTTATTTATATTTAAAGCCCCATTTTTGATATCTCCTAGATTTATTTTACATAAACCTAATTCTTTATAATTTACCGCAATTGAACTATCTAGTTTATTAGCTAACTCATACCAGTGAATCCCTTCTTTATAATCCTTTTGTATATAATAGCTATGGCCTAGAACACTTTTTACAAGCTGATGGGTGCTATCAGTTTTATAGGTCTCTAAGAATTTTTCAATTGCTTTTCTATTAAGTTCAAGGGCAGAATCAAATTTTCCTTTTTCCGCTTCATCTGCCGCATCAAGCGAATACTTTACACCTTCATTAAATAATTTGAAAGCAAGTTTTTCTTTAGATTCTTGACATGCTAAAAGTGAGAGCAATATGAATAGTATGCAGATTAATTTATACTCATTATTTTTCATTATCTCTCCTCCTTAAACCTGCTAAAGCAAATCAACGCAACCAAGCATAAACCAAAACCAACAATTCCATTTAAGCGTAAGCCAAAATCATTTCCTGGGTCTTTGCCATAAATAGTTAGCATGGCAAAAATGGCAATTCCTAAAGTTTGGCCCAATTTTACAAATAAATATTTCACAGCGAAAAACATCCCCTCGTGGTTTTCGCCACTCTCAAGCGTATCTTTTTGAGCGATATCAGCTAATATGGCATTGGGCAAAATTCCTAATGCGGCCAAAGGAAAGGAAGCTGATAGAACCAAAATATAGAGTTGGGTTTGCGGTAGCAATGGTAATTTTCCTAGAAAGAAAATGGTTACAAAAATTAAGCATAAAACCACAAAAGCAGAAAGTACGAATGGTTTTTTGCCAATTTTTGCAGAACCAAAATTTACAACTGGGTAAAAGATTAAGGATGCCAAAACCATTACGCCCATAAATTTTCCGCCCTGCGATTCATCTAAACCCAAAAGTACAGTACAGAAAAATAGTAAACCACTCGAAATAATACTTAGCGCCGTATAAAAGGCGAAATCTGAAACCAAATAATATTTAAAATTACTATTCTTGAATGTGTTTTTAATCGCTGGCCAAAGTGGAATATGTGTTGGTTTAGCCACAGAAAAATCTTTTTCTTTGATATAAAAAATAGGGAGCAACATCACTAATCCTGATAGAATACACAAACCCCAAATGGCAATCTGAACAGCCTCACTACGGTTAGCAACCACGAAATTAATTTGAACCAAATCGGCAAAATTATTGGTGCAGGCCGATAAAATAATACCAATTACAAAACCCACTTGCTGATAGCTGGATAACTTAACTTTTTGCCTTGGCGTATTGGTTACCTCGGCCAGCAAAGCATTATAAGGAATAATATATGTGGTTACCGAAATAAAAAATAAACAAAGGGTTATCGTTAACCACCAGGCATTATGTAAACTCTCGCCTTTTTGGATAGGGTAAAAAACGAGTCCACAGAAAATTATTGAAGGAATAATTGCCCATTTCATAAAAGGAATTCGGCGGCCACCAGGGTTAGTACTCGCGTCACTTCTGGAGGCTATGAAAGGGTCAAAAACCGCATCAACCAATCTACCTGATGCCGCAATGATTGATAAAATATTAAACAAACCTAAAAAAACAAGTTGTGGCACCAATGGCGGCAAACCGGCATTACTTGGAGGCAAGTAAAAATAGGGAAGCATTACGATGATGATGTTCGTCATCGTGCTCCAACCAATCATACCGGCAGCGTAAGCAATTTCTTGTTTTAGTGAGAGTGT
>SEDB01000284.1 GCA_004210715.1 Pedobacter sp. | reverse complement strand
AGAAGTAGCTTTTAAAGCATTAGCAGAAGAACATGGTTTTAAACCTGGAGAATTGATGTTGCCTTTCCGGATTATGTTAGTGGGAGGCAAGTTTGGTCCGGGAGTTTTTGATATTGCTGCACTATTAGGCGTTGAAGAAACAAAAACAAGGATAGAAAAAGCGATAGCTGTATTTAACAGCTAATGATTAAAAAAATAAATTGGTAAGCCAGGAAGAAATTTCTGGCTTTTTTATTGCCATTAAATTTAAATCTACACAAATTATTTCTATCTTACTTTATCATCATCCCTAAAAATAACCTGAAAATTATTTTAAAACATATGATGAATAAATTAACACTCAACAAAGGTAAAGCAATCGCTTGCCTCATTCTACTGTGCCTGTTTTTGGTACAGGGTTGTAAGAGGGAGATTCTGCAGCCAAAAACCATAAATGAAAAAACTGACAGTAGAATTAAAACCATTTCCTATGCTAAATTTATCAGTTCCATCAACCTAGATGCAACCGGTAGCTTAAAGGCAGCACTCTCTGGTAGCAAGGTTAAACTGTTGAGTACGCAAGCGCTTGATGGAAACCTTAATCTTGAATTAGACAGCGTGAAGCAACTAACCCTTGGCGATACCACTAGCTATGTGATTTCGATTAAGCCACAAACACCACGAGCCACCTCTTTCCAGAATTTAACAATAGAGGTTGTTAAAGCAAAAACCACGGCTTTTTTGGCTAGCTACTACCCAGAAAAAGAATGGATAGACAATTGGCGTAAAAATCGCAAAACAGCCTTTAAGGGTTTCATTACGTTTAACAAAATAAACTTGGATGAAGTAGGTTTAACCAACAAACTTAATCTTGGAGTAAGCAGGGGTAATGGTGATTTAAAAGACAAGTTGTTGGCGAGTATTGGCACTGACAATGGTATTGCTAATGTGATTAGCTTGCTGCCGGGAGAATGTGAGATATATAATGTGGCAAGAGAGGTTTATAATCCCTGTAAATATGGCCATTATTTTAGAGAAACTTGTGACTATCTCAGTATTCATCCTAATTGGGAGCCAACATCAAATGATTGGCCGCCTACTATAACCTATGACATTTCAACGGTTGTTAACTGTGCTGCGCCAAGCTTCCCGTCATCTGGCGGCGGCGGTGGCGGCGGCGGTGGGAGCACCACGCCAAACCCACCAGGCAATTACGATCCTTGCAATGGGACGCCTACTCCCGTGGGCAGCGGTGGTATTTCCTTTGAGCGGGGAACACGATTGATGCTGGGCGCACCAAGTGATTGTGATGAATTGCCAGGGCCTCCTGTGATTACCACAACGATGACACCACAACAATACCTGTTAAATAACCTCGATTTGGACATGCAAGGGGTAGGTTTTATTAATAATGCCGCGAATGCTGTTGTAGTTGCTGAACTGGCAAAATATTTAATCACAAATGGTTCATCGGTTGAAAATTCGACGTTTGTGAAATGGGCGGTGGGATATTTGCTGGAGAATCCAAATTCCTTCACAGGTTTTACCAATGTCTTTCTAAATGGTCCAATAGACTTAACATTTGAAAATGTTCAAATAGAGAATGTAACAGGAAATGTTTTATCAGCAAATGACTACGCTATTGCAGGTTTGTCTGATAATTTTACTGAATCAGAATTTGATAACGTCATACAAAATTTAAATAACGATATAACGGAAGATCCTATTCAGCTTTATATGATCGCTAGTTATAAAAATAGTAAGCTATTAAACTCATCAACTTACGCTATATCTTCTAATTATTTTATGGTAGGAGAATATATTCTTTGCGCACATTATAATTCTAAAAACAAAATAGCTTTTTACAGTGCTTTCAGAAAATCTAGCTTAGGTATAGAATATTTAATCAGAGCTGATGCACTCAATGCTTTCAAAGAAAAATATACAACCTATAAAGCAGCAGCTGATTTATTTTATGTAAATGGAAAACCAAGCCTTTCTCAAATACAAATAGCGGCTGGTGATTATTGGGAGGGATTAGTTGAATCACATAAGGAAGCTTATTCAAATCCGACATATTACTTATATTTGGCACATGTATTTACGGCTACCGCAGTAAACCTAAAATCGGTTTCTGTTAGTGATCCAGTAAAAATAACCGTATCTCCAGTAAGTGACCCTTTAAAGTGGACATCAACAACTATTAAGAGAACAGTAACGATAAACATAGAAAACAGAACAATTGCTCAATATAGAGAAATGATCAGTCAAAAATATAATGCAAGTTGGCAAAACATTGGGGATGGTAAATTTAGACTTGAGGTTGGCCAAAATAGATATGTGTCATACCCGATTTCAACTTCTACACTAGAGCCAACAATACAGTATTTTAGGAATAACATATCAATCGGTAAATTTCGGTTTAAAAATTAATATTATGCGGATAAGCATTGAAGATCTTAAATCAGACATAATAGAGAGATTTGGCAAAGAGACAGGTGGTACTTTTTTTGGACTTGATGAAACTATCTACGATTATTTGACTGATGGTTTAATAATCAAGATAGTTCATTATAGAGATAAAAATAATGGAAGAAGCTATAAAATAACCTTTAAAGAGGTGGTTTGTTGTAGAATAGCCCAAGAAAGTTATATCCATGAATTTGAAGAGGAAATATGGGAAGGATTCTCCTTCTTTTGGACAAATAAAAACTCAAGGTTTAAAAAGGATTTCAATTCCTGGAGTACCTATGATGGCTTCTTTAGTATAGAACATTATAATAATCTAGAAGCTTATAGAGTGGGAGGTCAAAATAATTTTATTGACATACTCACTACCGAAAAGCCAATAATCGAACTGCTCGAAACCGATAAACTATAAATCCCCTCTGCTGGCGCATGGCTATGGCATGTGATATAAAAACGAACTTGAATTAATGATTGTTTTAACAAATGTACATGCGACGTGCGTGCGCCAGCGAGGTTAGTAACACTACTTTGTGGAAATTAAACTACAATTTATGAAACTATTATTTGCAACGTTGTTTCTTTCTTCCTTTTCTATTTTAATCTACGCACAAGGTATGAACCTAAAAAGGAATGGATTAAAACATATAAAAAACATGTTTATTTCGCTGGTTTATTGTTGGGATTAAATAATAAGGATGTTGTAAAAGAAATCAAGAATAGAAAAAGCAATAGCAGTTTTTAGTAGCTAGTGCTACATGAAATAAATTTACCAAGCCAGAAAGAAATTTCTGGCTTTTTTATTGCTTCAAAACCTAAAAGAATAAATCGGGAAATAATTTCTAATTTAGTCTAACAATTGTCCCAAAATTTAAGTTATCCATTAAATTAAAAAATTAAA
>SEDB01000283.1 GCA_004210715.1 Pedobacter sp. | reverse complement strand
TCAATCACATCAAGTAGTTTTTCTAAATCATTCAAAGTATTGTAAAAATGGAATGAAAATCTTGTGCCGGCGCCTCTTGCTGAGCAAAGAATATTCGCTTTGGAAAGATTTTCGACCGTTTCATTTTTTAAAGATAAACTGATAATGGTCGATTGACTTTCTCTGCTTATTAACCATTCGGGCAGCAAACCTCTATTGTAAAATTCTGTTCGGGCTTTTTCACAAAGCAGTTGATTGCTTTTCTCCATACTTTCAAATCCAATGGATTGCAGAAAATGTAAACTTTGATCAAGCGACCCAAAATTCAATGTATCTAAATGCCCGGGTTCAAAGCACATGGCCAAGTGGCTTTTTCCTTGTAGAAAAGGTGCAGTTGGCAGATTTTTATTTGATTTCTCTTGATAAAGTGCTGCAGTTAGTTGATCTGATAGAAAACAAAATCCATTTCCAAAACCAGAGAGCAACCATTTATAACCACTAGAAAGTAAAGCATCCAATCCTGAATCATCAAAATTAAAGGCTTTAGTACCACAAAATTGTGTGCCATCAGCAATTAAAAGTATATCAGGATAATTTTGCTTAATTTTTTTAATAAAACTTTCTGATAATTTGTACCCGCTGATGTATTGCACCAGGCTAAAAGCGAACACAGTAGGTTTGAATGACTCAATCGCTTTCAAAATATTTTCTTCAAGATTTTTATCGATCGAAACTTCGTGAAATTCAAATCCACCAGATTTTATCGGGTAAGCCACTGAAGGATAGTCCTCATTTAGTAATAAGAAGCGGTGTTTTTTATTCAAGCCATTTAACAAGGTATTAAAGCCGAAAGAAAAATTAGGCGTTAGGAAAATATTCTTAACATGAAATACTTCAGCAAGTTTCTGCCTTAAATTTTCAATGATAACACCATTTTCTAACCTGAAATTACTGCCGCCAGCTAAATAATCCTGATCATGTTGCTGCCGCCATTTAATTAACGGTTCATATAAAATTCCAGCGTAAGCGGTATTGAGATAAGTATATTCTTTAAGTACAGGGAAGATATCTTGAAAGTTCATATTCAAAAGTAATAGAAAATTACTACTCCAAACCATCAGCTTTCTATTTTGTTATTCAGATGAACATTTATAATTTTATGGATAATCACACTTCAATGCTCATCAACGAACTCAAAAAACTGTTAAGTGGTGGCGGAGCTCATGTGGGCTTAAAAGAAGCACTCGCTGATCTGAGTTTGGAACAAGTTTCAAAAAAGCCTTACGATTTACCTTATAGTATTTGGCAGTTGGCCGAACATATCCGTATTGCACAATGGGATATGTTGGAGTTTAGTAAAGACGGAAATCATCAATCTCCGAAATGGCCCGATGAATATTGGCCTAACGAAGTTGCGCCTGAAAATATGGAAGCCTGGAATAAAGCCATTGCCAGCATTGAAAACGATCTTTTGGAATTTATTGAGCTGATCGAAACTGAAGACCTTTACCTCGAAATTCCACATGGACAAGGGCAAACACTCTTACGGGAAGCATTACAAATAGCCGATCACAACGCATACCACATTGCAGAAATTGTTGTGATTAGAAGATTAATCGGCGCCTGGAAAAGCTAACTGAATACAACGCTCTAAATATTGTTTTACTAATTCTTATAATCATGTTGCAAACAAGCAAGGCATTTAGTTCTTTTTCTGTTAAAAATATAGAAGAAGCAAAAGCATTTTATGAATCAATCGGTTTGGAAACCAAAGTTGGAGAAATGGGCATATTAGAGCTGGTAATAGATGGTGCCGAAAATATTATGCTTTATCCAAAAGATGATTATGAACCTGCAACCTTCACCGTATTAAATTTCCCGGTAGAAAGTATTGAGCAAGCCGTTGATGATTTAATCGCTAAAGGCGTAAAATTCGAACAATATCATTCGGAATACATCGAAACCGACGAAAAAGGAATATCTAGAGGAGCGGAGGGGCCTAAAATCGCCTGGTTTAAAGATCCCTCTGGAAATATTTTATCCGTTTTGGAAGTTTAAATTATAATCCCTCATCAAAACACACTTTCTGATGAGGGATTTTTTTCTACGCTAATAAACCAAAACACTGGTGCGCAATTTCGTATTCTTCATTGGTCGGAATCACCAGGATTTTCACTTTCGACTCATCTGAACTGACATCAGCAATCCCACCAGAATATTGCAGATTGCTTTCTTTGTTCATATCAATACCCAAATAGTTTAACTCTTCACAAACTGCTGCCCGCATCGATTTGTCGTTTTCGCCAACACCTGCTGTAAAGACAATGGCATCTAAACCATTTAAAACGGCAGCATAAGCACCAATAAATTTCTTAATGCGGTAGGCATATAATTCAAGTGAAAGTATTGCGCCATCTTTACCTTCTGCAGCAAGTTTGCCGATATCACGCATATCGCTTGAGCCACCTACGCCTAATAATCCAGATTGTTTATTGAAAAGCGTACTTAACTGGTCGAGACTGTAACCTGCATGTTCAATCAAATGAAAAATAACAGATGGATCGATATCGCCAGAGCGTGTACCCATCACCAGGCCGCTTAATGGTCCAAAACCCATGCTTGTATCAATTGATTTGCCATCTCGAACGGCAGCCATACTGCAACCGTTACCCAAATGGATGGTAATGATTTTCGAATCTTTTTTGTCCAGCCATTTGATGGCTTGTTCGCTCACGTATTTGTGGCTGGTGCCATGAAATCCATAAACCCTAATGCCATGTTCTTTATAATATTGGTCAGGAATGGCATATCGAAAGGCTTGTTGTGGAATGGTTTGATGAAAAGCGGTATCAAAAACAGCCACTTGTTTTGCATTTGGAAAAGTTTGTTCAGCTACCTCAATACACTTCAAATTTACCGGATTATGGAGCGGCGCAAGTGAGAATAATTTTTTGATCTGATTTTTAACTTCTTCAGTAATCAAGGTTGGACCTGAAAAATGTTCGCCTCCATGCACTACGCGGTGGCCTACTGCTGCAATATCATCAGGACTTGTAATTACGGCTTGTTCTCCTTCGGTTAACAAGGCCAAAATCTGGCTCAAACCATCGCCATGATCAGCAATGAAATCTGTTTTCTCGGTTACAAATTTCGCTGCTCCGCTAAATACGGCGACTTAAATCGTTAATCGGCTTATTTAAACCCTGCAACATTGGGCCGATGGCCAAAGCGCCAGTTTCACGTTGTACCGCTTTGTAAGTATTATTTCCCGTATTCAAATCAGGGAAAATTAACACACTCGCTCTGCCTGCAACTTCTGAGTTCGGCATTTTCTGCCTGCCTACAATCGGATCAACCGCTGCATCATATTGAATAGGACCTTCGATTTTCAATTCCGGATATCTTTCCCTCACTATTGCGGTAGCTTCTCTTACACGCTCCACATCTTCGCCTTCTCCTGATGTGCCAGAAGAATAAGATAACATAGCGATTCGTGGCTCAATGCCAAATTTTGCACTACTTTCTGCCGATGAAATGGCTATTTCAGCAAGCTGCTGTGCGGTTGGGTTTGGGTTTACAGCGCAATCGCCAAAAATGGCAACACGTTCTGGCAAACACATGAAAAATATGGATGAGACGACAGAAACACCTGGTCTAGTTTTAACAAATTGCAGAGCCGGGCGAATGGTATGCTGCGTGGTGTGCACTGCGCCAGAAACCATTCCATCGGCATCGCCTTTGTAAACCATCATGGTGCCAAAATAGGATACATCGGTCATCATATCACGGGCCATTTCCAGGTTTACATTTTTAGCTTTACGTAGCTCATGTAAAGTTTCTACATAAGAATCGTATTGCTCGGAAAGCGCAGGATTATGGATGTGAATAGCATTGACATCTAAATTTAAGCCCAATCTTTTAATAGATGTTCCAATTTCTAACGGATCGCCCAACAAAGTAATGTCTACAATGTCCTGGGCAATTAGTTTTTCTACCGCCTTCAATATTCGTTCGTCATTTCCCTCGGGTAGAACAATATGTTTTTTCTCCCGTTTAGCCCATTTTACCAATTGATATTGAAACATGTGAGGTGTAATTCCCTGGTAACTAAAAGTGATGATTTTATCATCGAGTGCTTTCAAATCAACATGTTTTTCGAAAATATCAATTGCCAGTTCAATTTTCTTTTTATTGTCTATCGTGATTTTAGAATGGATGGAACCAATGGTTGTAGTTGTTTCAAAAGTGCCTTTTTGTACTGCAATAATCGGGATGATGGTTTGCAAACCTTCAATTAATTTAATCATCGGCTCATCAGGCAAACTGCCTGCTGTGAGTACAATGCCAGCGATTTTGGGATAGTTGGCTGAAAGGTTGGCCTGCAATGAACCAATGATGATATCACCTCTATCTCCAGGTGTAACAATTAGCAAGTTATCCTTAATGTGCCTTAAAAAATTGGGCAACATCATCGCACCAGTTACGAAATTATCCACCTGATTATCCATTAAATCGGCACCAAACAGAATTTCAGCATCCAATGCCGCTGCAATTTCCTTCATTGTAGGGCTTTGCAAACCGCTTTCAATTGGAATTACAGCGATTAATAATTCT
>SEDB01000282.1 GCA_004210715.1 Pedobacter sp. | reverse complement strand
GTGAGCGTAGGATTGGGTTTTGGAGATCGTTTTAATGGGAATTTTAACGTATCTACCTCTTATGCTGGCTTTAAATACGGCTCGAATGTTACATCAAATTTGGTGAGTAAAGATGATGAGAACAAAAAATATTCTGGTAAGATTGGAAGTGGTGGTAGTGCCAATGTTAGTGTGAAAACCGAATACGGTTCTGTAACTTTCAAATAGTCATTCATACACCAAATTGTCATTTAAAGCGAAACCGAGAAATTTTTTAGAATAAAATTAAAATCAAACAAATTTAAAGTCTTACCGAATTTTGCGGTAAGACTTTTTGTTTTATGGGCTCTTGCTAAATTTGCTTTATCTTTATCAACAGCAATGAAAACCTATCTTTCCATCTTCATTTTACTGTTTAGCTTAACAGCAAAAGCACAGGATAGTCCTGTTAAGTGGGCTACCCAGGAAACCTTTTTCCAAGATTTAGTAGGTAATGATTTACCTGATTTCAAGGGGTTGAAAACAAATGGCAAAATGTTTTCCAAAACCAGCTTGAACAATCAAGTTGTTGTAATTAATTTTTGGTTTGAAAACTGCCCGCCATGTATTGCCGAAATGCCAGAACTCAATAAATTCATTTCGTTGAAACGGTTAAAATATTTCTCTCCTTTTTTACGGTAACAACAAATATTTTGTTGGGAATCTGTTTTTTATCGCTCTGGTTATTTAGAAATCAAAAAGTTGGTAAATTCTTTGCAAAGTCCTCAATCATTACAGCATTAACAGTTTACATACTGGTCGTTGGTCTTATTTATAATCTTTTATTGCGGGGTTTAGTGCTGCCGACTGGCTGGGCAAGAGTTGCTGATGAACTGTTACATGTGGTGAGTCCGATTATTTTTTTAACCTTCTGGATTTTCTTTGTAGAAAAAATAAACTTAAAATACAGCAGTGCTTTTAACTGGTTAAGTTATCCAATGGCTTATATCATATTTGTGGTCATCCGCGGACATTTTATTCATCAATACCCATACCCTTTCATAAACGTGGTTAACCTAGGCTACCCCAAAGCCATTTTAAATGCTTTTTTCTGTGTGGTGCTATTTTGGCTACTTTCAATATTACTGATCTGGATGGGTAAGAAAACAGCTAAACATTAGAGAATATATTCCTCATTGATTGGTTTAATCGGTTCTGGAATGTCCGTTTCTTCTAACATTTGTAAGAGATTAATTTCTATCGTTCTCGTAATCTGATTTAGCGGTACACCGGCAGAATTGTTTTCGAAAGGATTAACTAAACTCATTCCGTTAATTTGGGTGGAGACAAAAACGAAACCAATTAACCAACCTAAAAATATAGATGCAGGGCCAGCATCCTGACTAATTACCAAAGTAAAAGTAACCACAAACAGCCAGATAAATACCTTGGTTAAATACGTATAAGTTGTTGGAAAAATGGTGTTTTTAATTCGCTCACTCATGCCCATCGAATCCGAAAACCTAACCAGCATTTCGTTAATTTCGATAAACCTGAATCCATCAATTTGCTTGGTTTTTGATAGCTTCTGTAAATCTCTTGACTGAATATTCAATATAGCGTTATGAACGTTTGTATGTTTGCTCACTTCTCTTAAATCCTCTTCAGATAAATACTTAATATATATTTCATCAACAGTTCCTCTCAAACTAGCTTTCAAAGCATACAAAAAAGCGATGTGGCGATAAATCATTCTTTTGGCAGATACAGGATCTTCATCAATGTAATTTAATAAAGCCCTCGCGAAAGATCTTGAATCATTCACAATCGCTCCCCAGATTTTCCGGCCTTCCCACCACCTATCATAAGCCTGGTTATTATTGAAACCGATAAAAAATGCAATTGCAGTACCCAAAACGGTGGGGATGATCGTTGGAATTTCAAAATGATGGGCAATTAAATATTCTCGAATGAAGTAAGCGGCAGTACAAGAGGCGATCATAATGAGATCAACATGCCAGGTATTTCTTAAAATTCTACTGAGTCTAATGTTTTGTATTAAAAGCATATATGTTTATTGGAAAATGAAAATACAAAACAGAAGCTGAAATGTTTGCAAACGTAACAAATTTAATCACAGACAGTGCAGGTTGCTGATTGTCATGCAAATGTTTATATTCGGAAACCAAATATTCCCGATATATTATGAGCGAAACTTTACCAAAGAATAATATCTTTAAAGTGATTGGTGCATCGTCACTTGGAACACTAATTGAGTGGTACGATTTTTACATTTTTGGTAGCTTAGCCGTCATTATTGGCCATCAGCTTTTCCCTGAAGATGCAGGTGCTTCTGCGCTCATTAATACACTGGCTATTTTCGCCGCAGGTTTCATTGTACGTCCTTTTGGTGCTTTAGTTTTTGGAAGGTTAGGCGATTTAATTGGGAGAAAATATACTTTTCTTTTAACATTGGTTTTAATGGGTGGATCTACTTTTTTAATCGGATTAATCCCATCTTATAAAAGCATTGGGTATGCCGCACCTATTTTAGTATTGATTTTACGTCTGGTTCAGGGCTTAGCGCTTGGAGGAGAATATGGTGGTGCCGCAACATACGTAGCAGAACATGCGCCTAAAAATAAAAGAGGCTTTTTTACCAGCTGGATTC
Source organism: Pedobacter sp. (assembly GCA_004210715.1). Taxonomy (GTDB): domain Bacteria; phylum Bacteroidota; class Bacteroidia; order Sphingobacteriales; family Sphingobacteriaceae; genus Pedobacter. The sequence continues at coordinate 1,365 of SEDB01000282.1, read as the reverse complement.
AAACTACAGCCACGTTAGGACTATTTCTTTCTTTAGGCGTTATTGTAATTACGAAGAATATATTAGGAGCAGAAACTTTTGGCGATTGGGGCTGGAGAATTCCTTTCCTGCTTTCCATCTTACTAGTGGTAGTTTCGATTTATATCCGCATGAAAATGCATGAGTCGCCTATGTTTTCTAAACTAAAAGCCGAGGGTAATGTATCTAAAAATCCACTAAAAGATAGTTTTAACAATAAAGCAAATTTTAAAATGGTGCTGCTTGCTCTTTTTGGCGCTACCATGGGGCAAGGGGTAATCTGGTACACCGGACAATTTTATGCACAATCTTTTCTAGAAAATACTTGCAAACTTGATTTTAATGATTCGAGGTATATTTTACTCTGGGGAATAGCTTTTGCCACGCCATTTTTTGTCATTTTCGGCGCCTGGAGTGATAAAGTTGGCCGGAAGTGGATTATGTTGAGTGGGATGTTGTTGGGTATTGTTTTTTACCGCCCGATTTATCAAGCCTTTTTGGATGATACAGATTTTACCAAAGTAGAACAAAACGACATTTTATCTTCCACGCCAATTCCTTCTAGCGCTGTTTTAATTGCCAATACAAATGATAGTTTAAGAACAACTACAACGAAAGTAGAATTGAAGAGCGGAGCATCGTTTAATGTTGTTAAAACAGATACCGTTTCCTTTAAAAGAGGTATAATATCTGGTACAGAAAGTTTGAAAGACAAAGTTTTACCTAAACCCATATTCTGGAAATTTGTGGGTCTAATTTTCTTTCAGATTTTACTGGTAACGATGGTTTATGGGCCAATTGCTGCATTTCTAGTAGAACTTTTTCCAACTAAAATTAGATACACTTCCATGTCGCTACCTTACCATATTGGCAATGGCGTATTTGGAGGTTTAGTTCCATTTATCGCAACGCTTATTGCCAGTTTTGGAGGCTCCACACCGCTTTCTGGTTTGTGGTATCCCATTGGCATTGCTACATTAAGTTTGATTATTGGAACAATTTATTTGTCAAACAAAAAGGACGAAAGCATTAACGATTAATATTGTAAACATGAATACGATAAAGAAATTTTTAGGATTAATCTGGATGATTCTTGGTCCTGTCGCCATGACTTTTCTGTTTATTCAAGCTATAGAGAAAGTTGGTTTAACGCATACCGATATTGAAAGAACTAACACCATGTTGCAGTGGGGAATTATCCTTTTTATCTTTTTGCCCATTAGTTTGGGCTTAATGATTTTTGGTTTTTACGCCTGGAAAGGGGAATATGATCGGTTGCCTGAAAGCTCGGATGACATATAGTTTTTAGCGTTAATAAATCCTTAACACCGAAACTTAAAAACCAGC
>SEDB01000281.1 GCA_004210715.1 Pedobacter sp. | reverse complement strand
GGCAAGTAGTTGATCACTACATCTGCGCCTTCTCTGGCAAAAGCGATCGCTGCTGCACGTCCCATACCCGAATCGCCTCCAGTAATTAATGCTTTTCTTCCGGTCAATCTGCCAGAACCTTTATAGCTTGTTTCCCCATGGTCGGGTCGGGGATCCATTTTACTGGCTAAACCCGGAAAGGGCTGTTGTTGTGCTTTAAATGGAGGTCTGGGATATTTTGTGGTTGGATCTTGAAGATCAGCTGGCAAATGGCTATCTGAAGTTGAATGCGCTCCGCCAAAAGCAGGCGAAACGGCCAATCCTGCAATTCCTAAACCAAGTCCTGTAACGGCCTGGCGTCTGGTCATGTGTTCTTTTTTCATCGTTCTGGTTTTCTATGGGTTAACTACTTCGCTTCACTTTTTAAACTCGCCATATCTATCACGTACCTAAAGCGTACTTCCTCATCTTTAAGTTTGTCGAAGGCTTCATTGATCTGATCCATATTTATCATTTCTACTTCCGGTAAAATCTGATGCTGTGCACAAAAGTCAAGCACTTCCTGGGTAATGGCTGTTCCACCTATAAGCGATGCCCCAACTGTTGAAGAAGTTTTTGCAAGCTCCATATTATTTGTGGCTGATTTGTAAGGGCCTAGGAGACCAACTGTAACCAAAGCACCATGTCTGCGTAATAGGGGAATGTAATCATTCAGTTCGAATGAATAGGGGATTGTACAAAGCAGGAAGTCGAATTTCATCGCATTTGCTTCCATTTCTTCTTTATTTTCTGATATGATTACGGCATCTGCACCAAGTTCAATTGCTGCGGCTCTTTTATCTTCTTTGCTGGTAATGGCGGTAACAGTGGCGCCCATTGCTTTAGCGATTTTGACAGCAACATGCCCCAAACCTCCAATACCAATGATGCCAACCTGATGTCCGGCTTTTACCCCAAAGTTTTTCAGCGGCGTGTAAGTGGTCACACCGGCGCATAATATTGGGGCGGCTGCGCTGATTTCTAAATTTTCAGGAATGCGCATGACGAACTTTTCCTGAGCAATAATATTTGTGGCGTAACCACCGAAAGTATTGAATTCTGCTTCATCAGGCTTCCAGTAGCCATTGTAGGTCATGGTTTGCCCATGCGGCCCTTCGCAAAATTGTTCTTCATCATCCTGGCAGGCTGAACAGGTTTTACAGGAATCGATCATGCAGCCGACACCAACTACATCACCTGTTTTAAATTTCGTTACGGAGGCACCCGTTGAAATTACCTTTCCAATAATTTCGTGACCAGGCACACAGGGATATATTGTATTTTTCCAATCATTATTGACCTGGTGTAAATCTGAATGGCATACACCACAGTATAGTACATCAATTAAAATTTCATCTTCTTTTGGATTATTTCGTTGAATCTCCATTTTTTCGAGGGTTTTACCACCGATTATAGAGCCTGTTGCGCCATAGGCCAATGTTTTTATCTTTTCCATAGTAGAATTTTAACATCAGGAAATTGATAAAGGTTTTGACCCTGATACTACTCATGAGAATAATAAGGAAACTTTGGATTGGTTTCAATTCAGTTTTAAAGTCTTATCGCTAAGAAGATGTAGGTGCTACCAGGAATGGGGAATTGATTATAATTCAGTCGCCAAAAGAAAAACAGTTTCTAAAAAAGTGAATGCTGACGGAAAGTATTTTTTTATGAGTTTAAATAATTTCATCTAAACCTTGATTATTTATTAAGCAGTAATTGCATGTATATCAATAATCCTGACCCAATAATAAAGACTATTGCCATCACAAGCATATCTGCTTTAAATTTTTTATATTCCTGCATTTTATAGTTCGCACGAGCTGTTTTGGCTTTTTGGTAAAGCAGGAAGAAGATAAAAGGGATGAAGAGGATTGCAGCCATTGTGAGCGATTTATGCTCTAAAATACAAAAATATTTTAATTATCAGCCGATTATACCGCTGGTAATGATGAAGTTTTTGGTTTGTGCAGTAGTTTTCAACCATATCATAAATTTAAGTTTATAAACTTATCTGAAACCATTTGGGTCTTACCGCTAACATGATTGAAGCAGTTTATCTGCCGTTATTGGTAAAGATCTTACTCTTTTTCCTGTCGCTTTGAATTACCTGATAGTTCCTCCTTTAAATACTTCGCAGTTTGTTTCTGATGGGCAGGAAGCTGACCTCTATTTTGATCTAGAAAACAATATTCCCGTTGTTAATCAATGATTTTACCGAAGAAATTCTCGATACAGCCTCTGCAGAGCAACTGGCATCAATCAACACGAAATTAGCCTTATCGCCAGCTTTAGGCCATTGTTGATTTCCTTTATCATCAAGCGGAAGAATGTTTCCTGTTGCGAGCTTTAAAATTCGGGAAAGATCAAATTCCGTGCGATAGCCATAAATTTGAGCCGCCAGATTTGCTTTTTGTAAAATATTGCCAGATCCGAATGTACTCCAATGATCAACAATGCAATCGTTTCCTGCGAGCACCTCAACTCCATGTTTGTATAAAGCGGGCAGGGGCATTGGCGTGCCAGAAAGTGGAATGGTAGAGGCGATTCCTATTTTGGCTGAGCCTAGTTTTTCAGCCATTTCTTCTGTTTTATTTTTATCCAGATATCTTAAAGCAAAAGCATGACTCACATAAGTTTTTCCTTTTAGCGCTGGGTTTTCATTAACTTTATCAATCAGATACTCAATTGTTTTTATTCCAGATTCGCCAGCTTCATGCAAATGGATGTCAATGCCTTTGCCATGATCAAGTGCCAGTTGCACAACAAAATCCATGTGCTTTTCGATGCCACCGTCAATTGTTGTGGGGTCCAGACCGCCAATAAAATCAATATCCATTTTAGCCGCTTCTTTCATCAACGCTTCAGATTTGGTATAATATATTCCATGCTGCGGAAAGGCAACCAATTCTGCATTAAAGCCTTTTTTCTTATTTTCAATGGCTGCTTGCAGGTTTTTTAGGGAATTTAAGCCAGAGGTAGGATCGATATTTACGTGCGATCTCGCAAAATTGGTTCCATAAGATTGTAATAAAGCGATAAGCTTTTCGGTACGGGCAGTAGATGTTTTTAAAAGTTTAGGAATGATCTCCTGCTCATAAGCGATCATATCTTTTACACTTCTGTTTTTCTTTAAATGAGCCTGCCATGGAAGGCCATAATAAGTTTTATCCAAATGGATGTGCATATCTCTGAAAGGAGGGAGCATTAAAAAGCCTTTGGCATCAATCGCTTTAGCATTAGGGCTATTCGGACTGATTTTTAATATTTTTCCATCTTCAATTTCAACAGTAAACAAATCTGTTTTGGTATGAATTACCTCATCCGCATCGTAATCAAAACCTGTTTCTAATCTCACATTTTTGAG
>SEDB01000280.1 GCA_004210715.1 Pedobacter sp. | reverse complement strand
TTGTAAAATTGTAATTATTAAATGAAGAAGCTATTTACTACTTTAAGTAATATCTGGAAAATTCAAGAATTAAAAGAGCGTATATTGTTTACGCTCTTAATTCTTTTGGTATACCGTTTCGTATCTCACGTGGTTTTACCAGGTGTAGATCCAACTGCTTTAGGCACTAACGAAAAATCAGGACTTTTGGGCATACTAGATATGTTTGCCGGAGGTTCTTTCTCTCGTGTGTCTATTTTAGCATTAGGGGTAATGCCTTATATCTCTGCATCGATTGTGGTGCAACTATTGGGTATTGCTGTTCCTTCTTTCCAAAAAATGCAGAAAGAAGGCGAAAGTGGTAGAAAGAAAATGAACCAGATCACGCGTTACCTTACGGTAGCGATCACAATTGTTCAATCTGTAGGTTACGTTAAAACGCAAGTTCCGGCAGAAGCTATTTTATTACCAAACACTTTATTTTTAGTGTTATCTACGTTTGTATTAACAGCAGGTACATTATTTGTAATGTGGTTAGGTGAAAAAATTACAGATAAAGGTATTGGTAACGGTACATCACTAATCATTATGGTTGGTATTATTGCCCGTTTACCTATTGCAATTTCTCAGGAGTTTAGTGCACGAGTGGGTTCTGCCAGTGAAGGTGGAGGTCCGGTAGCATTGGTTTTAGAGATCGTTGCTTTATTTGCTGTGGTAATGTTTACCATTTTAATTGTTCAAGGTGTACGTAAAGTGCCTGTACAATACGCTAAGAAAATTGTTGGTAACCGCCAGTTTGGTGGTGTTCGTCAGTACATTCCTTTGAAGGTAAATGCTGCTGGTGTTATGCCAATTATCTTTGCTCAAGCGTTGATGTTTATTCCAGGTGCTTTAACACAATTTGTTCCTTCATTGCAAGGTTCATGGTTAATTCAATTTAGCAATACAACTTCGTTAGCTTATAGCTTGACGTTCGCATTTTTAATTATCGCATTTACATTTTTCTATACTGCAATTACAGTAAATCCAACTCAAATGAGTGATGATATGAAGAAAAATGGTGGTTTTATTCCAGGTGTTAAACCAGGTTTTGCAACTTCAACTTTTATTGATGATGTAATCTCAAAAATCACTTTTCCAGGTGCGGTATTTTTAGCGATCATCGCTATTCTACCTTCTATCGCTGTTAAATTCGGTATTAAACAAGAGTTTGCTCATTTCTTTGGTGGTACATCATTGTTGATCCTAGTGGGTGTTGTTTTAGATACTTTACAGCAAATTGAAAGTTATCTGTTAATGCGTCACTACGATGGATTAATGAAAACGGGTAGAGTTACTGGCAGAACAGGTGTTCCTGCAGCGAGTAGCAATGCAGCGTTGTAAAATGAAATTATTAAATTTTGAATGATTGAATGAGCGAAAAACTGATGAGGTATTTTGCTCACTCAAAATTCATTCATTCAAAACTATAATTGAATGTCTAAAATTTATTACAAGTCTCTTGATGAGATTGAGTTAATAAGAGAAAGTTCCATGCTTGTTTCTAAAACTTTAGCTGAAGTAGCTAAGGTGATAAAAGCAGGCATGACTACTTTAGCCCTGGACAAGCTAGCTTTCGAGTTTATAAATGATCATGGAGCGATTCCTGCATTTTTAAACTACAATGGTTTTCCAAACTCTTTATGTATTTCGCCTAATGAGCAAGTTGTTCATGGTTTTCCAAGTGATTACATTATACAAGAAGGCGATTTAATTTCAGTTGATTGTGGCGTAATTAAAAACAACTATTTTGGTGATTCGGCTTACACTTTCTCTATTGGAGAGATTGATGCAGAAAAGCAGAAATTGGTTGAGGTTACGAAACGTTGTTTGGAATTGGGTATTGAGAAAGCTGTAGTGGGAATGCGTACTGGAGATATAGGTTTTGCCATTCAACAATACGCAGAGGCCAATGGATTTGGAGTAGTAAGAGAATTAGTAGGACATGGTGTTGGTGTAAAACTTCATGAAAAACCTGAAATTCCAAATTATGGAAAGCGTGGAGCAGGACCAAAACTTGAAGAAGGGATGGTAATTGCTATAGAACCCATGATCAATGCAGGCATTGCCAGTGTTAAATTCCATCATGATGGTTGGACGGTTACCAGTAAAGACAATAAACCATCAGCTCATTTTGAACATACAGTAGCGATTAAAAAGGGTAAAGCAGACGTTCTATCAACGTTTTCTACAATAGAAAAAGTTTTACAACAAAAAAAATAAATAATTAAAATTTTTTATTTAATTTTGCGTCCCTGTTTAGAAGCAGCTAATTAAGTAACAATCAACAAAATATGGCTAAACAAGCCTCAATTGAACAAGACGGAGTAATAAGAGAAGCATTATCGAATGCGATGTTCCGAGTAGAACTTGAGAACGGACATGAGATTATTGCTCACATTTCAGGAAAGATGCGGATGCACTACATCAAAATTCTTCCTGGTGATAAAGTAAAACTAGAGATGTCTCCTTATGATTTAACAAAGGGACGCATCACTTATAGATACAAATAAAATGAAAGTTAGATCATCAATTAAAAAACGTAGCGCTGATTGCAAGATTATTCGCCGTAAAGGTAAACTTTACGTTATCAACAAGAAAAATCCAAAATACAAGCAACGTCAAGGGTAATTAAAAAATATTGTAATGTACCGCACAACGGTGGCCCGCCGTTCGGAATTACTTAAAAAATAAATAAATATGGCAAGGATTTCAGGTATTGATTTACCAAGAAACAAAAGAGGAGAGATTGGTTTAACTTATATCTATGGTATTGGTAGAACTACTGCACAACGTATTTTAACTACTGCAGGCATCGATCTTAACAAAAAAGTACAAGACTGGTCTGATGATGAATTGTCAGCTATCCGTACAATGATCAATGATGAAATTAAAGTAGAAGGTGCTTTAAGATCAGAGGTTCAATTGAACATTAAACGTTTAATGGATATTGGTTGTTACCGTGGTTTACGTCACAGAAAAGGTTTGCCTTCTCGTGGTCAGCGTACTAAAAACAACTCACGTACTCGTAAGGGTAAGAGAAAAACAGTTGCTAACAAGAAAAAAGCTACTAAGTAGGAAATAAATGATTGAATTTCGGATGATTGAATTATTGAATTATAAAGATTCTCTCATTCACTCAGTCAAACATTCTCTCATTCAGTAATAAAAAACATGGCTAAGAGTAAAAAAGTAACAAAAAAACGTATCGTTGTAATTGAGCCTGTTGGTCAGGCACATATCAATGCTACTTTCAACAACATCATCGTTACGTTAACTAACAACAACGGACAGACTATTTCATGGTCTTCTGCTGGTAAAATGGGCTTTAAAGGTTCTAAAAAGAACACGCCGTATGCAGCTGGTCAAGCAGCTTCAGATTGCGGTAAAGTTGCATT
>SEDB01000033.1 GCA_004210715.1 Pedobacter sp. | reverse complement strand
AAAAGCTCAGGTTTAATCTTTTCTTTAAAATCGATAGCAAACTGATTTAATTTAGGTTGAATCACGAATGAGCAGTAGGGTTTGCTCTGGTTATGGTTATAATAATCCTGATGATAATCCTCGGCCTCATAAAAATCAGAAGCCGGAGAAACCTCGGTAACAATCGGCTCATCAAAAACATGCTGATTAGATAATTCATTGATCATCTGCTCAACCTGTTGTCTTTGCGAATCGTTGTGGTAGAAAATGACAGACCTATACTGAGTGCCAATTTCATTTCCCTGTTTATTAAGGGTAGTTGGATTGTGGGTTTTGAAAAATATTAATAATAAATCAGTGAATGAGATTATATTTTCGTCAAATTCAATCTCAATAACCTCGGCGTGGCCAGTATCTCCGTTAGAAATTTCCATGTAGGTTGGATGCTTTAATTCGCCCCCCATGTAACCAGATATTACCTTATCTACACCTTTTAAAGTTTGAAAAATTGCTTCGGTGCACCAAAAACTGCCTCCACCAAATGTTGCTTTTTGCATAAGATGTACAATAAACGAAAAGCATGCCAATATAGATTTTAGTTGTAATGAAATTCAATTTATTCGGCTGTAAAAGAGGTAATTATTTTTATAAAGTCTTAGTTTTGATTTTTTTTAGTTCCTTCTCAAAATTGGTTGTAGGCATGTTTTCTGCTTTAGCCTTTTCAATTGCTTTTTGTTGGGTACTTATGGCTTCTTCGTAATAACCCATTCTATATAAAATATGTGCGAGTGTATCATAATATCCAGCAAATGGTTTGAGCTCGATGGATCTTCTGCTCCAAAGCATCGCTTTTGTTAAATGGTTCAAGTTTTTGGTACCAATCTCATTAATACCACAACATTTGATTGTTATATGATCTGTTTCCTTCTCTATAATCTTTAGTCCAGGTTGTACGCTCGAAATTGGCTCCGGCAATTGCTTTATTTACATTTTTAGCTTTGGCTGCAGCCGTCATGGTGTTGGATATAATTGCCCGGTTTATGGCCAATCTCCTTTGTAAAGGTTCGGTTCTGTATAAACTATCCGCTAGTTTTCTATTGGTATAGGCTAATCTATAAGCAACTCCATCCGCATGGGGGCCAGCTTCTAAAATGTATAATACATTCTCGTAGTTATTAAAGTCTCCAATTTTTAAATTGCTTGCATACTGTTCTATTAAATCTGCATTGTTGGTAATCCCGATTTTTTTACGGGCATCGATCAATTTTTTTATGGCAATGACATTTGTTTTATCAGCTTCATAATCCTTTTCAATTTCTGCTATGGATTTTTCTTTGAAAGCAGCGAGGGCATTATCAACCATTGATAAATATCGCTTGGGATCATTTGAGTTCGCAAATTCCGTAAAGAAAATTTCTTTACTCTCCCTTAAGAAAATATAGGCAGGGAAATATTTAATGTTGGCTAACCTGATGATCGATCTAGTGCTGGTATCAACAAGGGTTGTTTTATATACAATTAAGTTATCGTTGATTTTTTTAATTACCTGCTTGTCATCCAATCCCGATTTAAAATTTCCTTCTACGCCTGAAGGCATATTTACCACTTTGTTGTTAGGAGTATTGATAATCAGCAAAACAGGCTTGTTGGTTTTGGCCGACTGATTTAACGCAGACTGCAATGTTTTGGAAACATTTAATTCCTGAGCAAAAGAAATGCAAGATGTAAGAAAAGAAAAAGCGAAAACTAGCGTAAATTTCATTTGAGAGACATTATGATAAATGAAAAAGCCCGTAGCTTTTAACTACAGGCTTAAAATATTATTGGTATTGAACGTAAATTGGTTTTGGCGTAAGTTTCAATAACTCTTCAGGAGTCATTAATCTGTTTGGCGCCTTTTTCAAATCGTTTTTATAAAATAACTTGAAACCAGTAAACTGAACAGGCTCGCTCTGAATAAAGTGTCTGTATGTTCCCTTTTTCAATTCTGGCTCGCCCCATCCATCCATGTGCATCACCACTTGCACTTCCGGGCGCAACTTAATATTTTGTGAATTGGTTACCATTTTTTTAGTGAAACGGTGTAAAACAAAAACCTTTGGAGGCAAATTATATTTTTTTACCAAATCCGCTAAATATCCGGTTACATAGTTAATGTCGGCTGCGTCATAAGTTCCAATTCTTTTTCCTGGTAATGAACCATCTTTCATGGAAAACTCAGGGTCAATTCCTAAATGAACATATGGTAATTGTAAATATTTTTCGATATGTGGTAATTCTGCTTTAATGGTGCTCAATGCAACCTGAAGATCTAAAAATACAATCGTATTTGGTTGCATTTTCGAAATTTTCAATACAGAATCAATTTGCTTGTTTCCCATGCGGTTAATGTATTTACCATCCTTACCAGCCGTTCCGCTAGCTACAGCAGCAATGTAATGTAAACCTGGCTGTACTGGAGTAGTTGGATCAGCTTTTTCCCACTTCTTCACTTCAGTATTCAAGCGTTGCCACATTTCTTTTGGTGCATATTCGCCTAAAGCACCCATTTTTTTCGAATGAAGATTGCCATAATAAACTACAATACGCTTAAATGGTAAAATTGCACCCGCCAATGGTGTAGGTTGATTTTTTACTGGCCATCTGCCTGTAGTATCTCCGTTAGCAAGTTTTTTATCTAGTGAATCATACAGTTTTCTATCAACAGGTTTCATGATGTTCACTGTAGAATCTGTTTTCTTTTTTGATGTGTCAGCGCTTGTGCCAGTGCTACCGCTTTTACCATCTGCATTGCAGTTGGCGAACAAGCTAATTGCAGCAAACCCAAGGATTAGAGTGCCCGCTAATTGAGGAAATTTCATAGATATTATAAAGTATTAAAGTTTAGACAGTTTTTCCGAATCTGTTGTGCATGAAAATAGGATGGAAATCTGAGAGTTTAAAATAAAGTAATTAACATTTACACATTGCAGAATTTGCCAAAAACACCTAAAGGTAATTTGATGCCTGCAGTGGCCTGTAAGTACAGTTCTCCGGTTTCTAAATTTTTAACGCTAGGGAAGGATGTGCGAATTAAATTTTCTACAATAACGGAAGAAAAACCTAGAGAATAAGTATTCAGGATTAAAAAATGTTCTTTTTCATCTAAAAGCTGAACAACATCCTGCATCATTTCCTGAATGTGATCTTCCAGTTTCCACTTTTCACCGTTAGGACCATGCCCGTAAGCAGGCGGATCGAGAATAATTCCGTTATATTTTTTTCCTCTTTTGAGTTCTTTTTTAACGAATTTCAAAGCATCCTCTACCATCCAGCGGGTATTTTTTAATCCGGAAAGTTCTTGGTTTTCGTTTGCCCAGGTTACCACTTGTTTAATTGAATCAACGTGGGTAGTTTCTGCACCAGCTGCATTTGCAATGAGTGAGGCAGCACCAGTATAAGCAAAAAGATTAAGCACCTTAGGTTGTGGCGTTTTAAATTTTTTGATTGATGACGATATGAAATCCCAGTTTACAGCCTGTTCAGGGAAAACGCCAACATGTTTAAATGAGGTTAAACCTAAACGAAGTTTAATCGCCACTTCATTGTTTTTGTATTCTACATGCCAACGGTCAGGAATAGATTGATTTTTCTTTACCCACTCACCAGATGTAGCCGAACGACCTCTGAAAGTAATGTTTGCTGTTTTTTTCCATTCTTGCTCTGATAGTGTTTTTTTCCAAACGGCCTGTGGTTCAGGACGAATTAAAACAACATTTCCAAAACGCTCTAATTTTTCAAAATCCCCGCAATCAATCAGTTCATAATCTTTCCAATGTGTTGGGGCTAATAATTGTATCATGTATTTTTATGTAGTTCGTTATTGCGATGCTCGAACCGTTGGCTTAATGAGATTGCTTCGTGCCTCGCAGAGACGATTTTATATTTAAAACTTATCTTTCGCAGCTTTCATAAAGCGACTGGCAAATACGAAATCATTAAGCTCCTGGATATCCGTATGAGCGATTTCCTTGTTGCTGCCTTCCCAGAATTTTTTCCCTTCGTGTAAAAATAAGATGTAATCTCCAATTCCCATTACAGAGTTCATATCGTGGGTTACCACAATGGTAGTGGTTTTAAATTCCTCAGTTAATTCTTGTATTAGTTCATCGATAACGATGGATGTTTTAGGATCTAAGCCAGAGTTGGGTTCATCACAAAATAAATATTTCGGGTTCATGGAAATGGCACGGGCAATACCCACACGTTTCTTCATACCACCAGAAAGCTCAGCAGGGAAGAGTTTGTTTTTTCCTGCCAGATTTACTCTTTCTAAACAGAAATTTACTCGTTCTATTTTCTCTGCCCGGGTTTGATCGGTAAACATGTTTAAAGGAAACATGATATTATCCTCAACGGTCATACTATCAAATAATGCCGATCCCTGGAAAAGCATTCCGATTTCTTTACGCACTTCAATACGTTGTTCGTACGTCATTGGTGTAAAATCACGCCCATCGTATAACACTGAACCGGAATCTGGCTGATGTAAGCCCACCATACATTTTAGTAATGTGGTTTTTCCTGAGCCAGATCCTCCAATGATCAAATTGGTAACACCTTCTTCAAATTTTCCGGAAATACCTTTTAAAACTTCATTTCCAGAAAATGACTTGTATATATCTTTAACTTCGATCATTATAATAACAATTGAGTAACTAAATAATCGCAAACAAGAATAGAAATACAGCTAATTACAACTGCTCTTGTACTTGCTTGAGACACTTCCAATGCACCACCACGAACATAAAAACCTTCGTATGCAGGAACAGATGTGATGATAAAACCAAAAACAAATGCTTTAACCAACGCCACTACAATCGTATATGGATTGAAATCTGTTGTAATCCCCTGAATATATTCGGCAGGTGTAACCGCTCCAGAAATTGAGCCACCAATGTAGCCGCCTGAAATACTTAAGAACATGGAAATGATAACCAACATAGGTACCATTGTGATACCTGAGATGATTTTTGGTAGGATCAAGTAACCTGGTGCATTAATTCCCATGATTTCCAAAGCATCGATTTGCTCGGTAACACGCATGGAGCCAATTTCTGATGAAATCGCCGAGCCAATTTTACCCGCCAATACAATCGCACTAATGGTTGGGCTAAGTTCCAGAATACTTGAATCTCGGTTTACCGAGCCAATAATTGTTTTTGGAATAAAATCACTAACCAGCTGGAAAGCAATTTGTAATGTCATTACGGCGCCGATAAACGTTGAAATGATGGCAATAAGACCTAAAGAGCCAACCCCAACATAATCCATTTGTTTGGCGATTTCTTTAAGATATATTTTCAGTTTTTCCGGCTTTCTGAATACAGACTTTAATAGCAGGATGTATCTGCCGAAATTGGTAAAATTCATTCCGTAGGTATTGCTTAATTTAAATGATCATTTATATTACTACAAAGAAACGATAAAAAAGTTGGAGCGCTTTGATAATTGCAAAAATATTCGTGGTTTTCAATATAAATATGGTTTTTTGTCGACAAAAATTTAATTGATAAATCATGAAAGCTGTAATAACAGGAGCAACTAAAGGAATTGGAAGAGCCATTGCAATTAAACTCTGGCAAGAAGGTTACCATCTGGCATTGGTGGCAAGAGGTTTGGAAGAATTGGAGGAGCTGCGTGATGAGTTATTGGTTACAGATCGCAATATATTAATTTATTCAGTTGATTGTGCTTTAAAGGAAGAGGTTAGCCAATTCTTAAAAGCTGTTGAGGCAGATTTTGGTTTTGCAGATGTATTGGTTAATAATGTGGGCGCCTTTATGCCTGGAGGTTTATTAGATGAGGATGATGAAACTTTTGAGATACAACAAGCAATTAATGTAAATGCCTGTTATTATATCAGTAAATTTTTTGGTAAAAAAATGCGTTCTGAGCAACGTGGGCACATATTTAATATCTGTTCAGTAGCGAGTAAGGCGCCCGTTGCAAATGGTGGAAGTTATAGTGTAACAAAAGCAGCGATGTTAAGTCTTAATCATGTATTGCGGCAAGAGTTAGCGCCTCACAACGTTAAGGTAACTGCTTTTTTGCCGGGTTCAACCAAAACCTCATCATGGGAGGGAACAACCATTCCTGATGAAAAATTTGTACAACCCGCAGATATAGCAGAAACTTTATATACCATTTTAAACTTAAGTAAAGGGGTAAATGTTGATGAGGTTTTGATCACGCCGCTGAATTTTTAAACACAAAATGAACAACGTTATGGAAAAGAAGCTTTTTAGAAACGAACATGATAAGATGATTGCCGGAGTAGCTTCAGGACTTGCCGATTACATGCAGGTTGAGGTTACCATAGTGAGGCTTTTGTTGGTATTATCATCCATTTTTGCAGCAGGAACAGGTTTAATCGCCTATATCGTAATGTGGATTGTAGTTCCGGTTAACAATGATCCAGCCGCAAGATTCTCCAAATTCAACGATTATTTTAATAAAAATAATCCCAATACGCCACCTTTTGGTAACCCAAATCCATTTCCAGGACAAACTGGTGTGGGTAATAACTGGTCGCAACCGATAAATGAATTTGAGAAAAAACCATTTGAAACGCAACCCGATTTCAATAAAATTAATAAACCGAATGATACGGGCAGAACAGTAGCTGGTTTACTCTTATTGGTAGTTGGATCTTTCTTTTTAATGCATCAACTTGATTTTGTGCCACATTGGTTTACGATCAGAAATCTTTTCAAATTCATGTGGCCTTTAATATTCATTGCCTTGGGTATAAGCATCATTGCAAAATCTAAAAGAAAAAATGAATGGGCAGCTTTCCAAAACCAACAAGCCCAGGAAGAACAGAAAAAAGCTGCTGATTTTTCGGAAACAGTAGCAACTGAAGAAAAACCTGAAAGCGACAACAATTCAACATCAACTAACCCTCAAGCATAAACATTATGAAATTAGATAGATTAATATGGGGTATCTTACTGCTTTTTATTGGTGGTGTACTTCTACTGGAAAACTTTGGAATTATAGATTTTTACTGGCGAAATGTTTGGGGTTTCTGGCCAATCTTCTTAATTATTGCAGGTGTTAATATTCTGTTCAACAGAAATAACTCACAAGCTGGAAGCGTAGTTTCGATTGGGGTTTTGGTGGTGGCTTTGGGATTTCTTTTCTTCAAAGGACAGCAAGAGCCTGATAGAAGCGGTTGGTGGGGAAATAAATTTAAGAAAGACATCGATATCAACATTGATGATAATGATCGCGATGATGATGGCGATAATAGTGATACAGCTTTTAATAGCTTAAAATTAGCAGAGCCATTTGTAGCAGCTGAAAATGCAAAGAAAACGGTTTTGAATATTTCAGGTGGTGGAATTTCATTTAACCTGGATGGAGAAACTTCAGAATTGATCAATGCTGATGTAAAGAAAAGACATGGAAATTTCTCTCTAAAGAAACTGATCACAGATTCTGCAACGGTGCTAACTTTTAGCATGGATGACAAAAAAAACAAATGGAAATTCGGAGACAATGGCAACGATGTTGATTTTAGACTCAATAAAGCAGCCAACTGGGATATTTTAATGAAATTGGGTGCTGGCGAAGCAAATTTCGATTTCGCTGATTATAAAGTTAGAACATTCCGATTTGATGGCGGTGCGGCTGCACTTGACATCAAGTTTGGAGATCTTCTGCCGATTACCGATGTGATCGTAAAATCTGGCGTAGCTGATGTGAAAATTAAAGTGCCGGCTAATTCTGGTTGCCGCATCAAAACGAAAACAGGTTTATCTGCTAAAGACTTTGATGGATTTGAAAAATTAAGCGATGGCGTGTATGAAACATCAAACTATAAAACATCAACCAAGAAAATATTTATTAATTTAGATGGTGGATTGAGTAGCTTTGAAGTATCAAGGTATTAAGTTGTAGGTTGTAAGTTTTATGTTATAGTTAAACAAGCTATTACAAGAGCAATATAAATTAGTTTGCATAACTTACCTATCACTTAAAACTTACCACTTAAAAAGTATAACCTAATGGAATACACAGTTGTGATCAATGGTAAACCGCAAGGGCCATATAGTATCACAGAGCTTACTGATTTAAATATTACACCCAATACATTCATACGCAAACCAGGTATGGATGATTATAAAGAAGCTCACGCTATCCCTGAATTGCGTGAGCTTTTGGGTTTCAAATATCAGAAGACTGCCCCTCAGTATTTTGCCGCTTTTGATCAAAGACTGCTCGCTACTGTAATCGATCATTTTATCATCTTCGGCATTTACAGTATTATTATTTTAATCAGTTTTATATTTATTGAAGGAAAAGATCAGCGAATTATGGCTTATCTAGTTCCGTTTCCTTCTATTTTTATTTTCAAACTCATTTACGGAAGCGTTGTCGAATCATCCAAAGCACAAGCTACAATTGGTAAAAAAATACTCAACATTAAAGTAACAGATTTGGAAGGAAGCCAAGTTTCCTTTGGTCGGTCGTTGGCCAGGAATTTCTCAAAAGTACTTTCTGTTATTCCTTTTTTCTTCGGATATCTTTACAGCTTCCTGAATAAAAAAAATCAATGCTGGCATGATATTGCTGTAGATAGTCTGGTTATAAAAGATAGGTTAATATAAATTGAACGATGTAAGCAGACAAGTAAGTCGTCGCTGGTAAAATATCAGTCATTCTATCATTCAAAATTCTCACATTCAAATTTCTATCTATATCTTTGTAATCGCATGGAAAATATATCGGTAAAGCATGATTTGGCAGGTGGTTATTGTAATAGTTTAACTACTTATTCAAGGTTTTTAACCCGTGAAGTGAAGATTGGTGATATCGCACTTGGTGGTCATAATCCAATTCGTATCCAATCGATGACAACCACCGATACCATGGATACTATTGGAACGGTTGAACAAACCATTCGAATGGTAGAATCTGGTTGTGAGTATGTTCGTATTACTGCTCCAAGTATTAAAGAAGCTGAAAATTTAGCCAATATTAAAAAGGAATTACGCTTCCGCGGATACGATGTTCCCTTAATTGCAGATATTCATTTTACGCCTAATGCTGCAGAAATGGCGGCCAGGATTGTAGAAAAGGTTAGGGTAAATCCAGGCAATTATGCAGATAAAAAGAAATTTGAGAACTTGGAATACACCCAAGATGCTTATACTGCTGAACTGGAAAGAATCAATAAAAAGTTTATTCCCTTAATCAAAATTTGTAAGGAATACGGTACTGCAATGCGTATCGGAACAAATCACGGTTCACTTTCGGATCGCATTATGAGCCATTATGGCGATACTCCGAGAGGAATGGTCGAATCAGCAATGGAATTTATCCGCATGTGCGAGGCTGAAAATTACTATAATCTGGTTATTTCTATGAAAGCCAGTAACACGCAGGTAATGGTTCAGGCTTATCGTTTGTTGGTAGAAACTATGGTAAAGGAGGGTATGAATTATCCTTTACACCTGGGTGTAACTGAAGCAGGCGATGGCGAAGATGGTCGTATAAAATCGGCAGTAGGTATTGGAACTTTATTGGAAGATGGTTTAGGCGATACCATTCGTGTTTCGCTAACGGAAGACCCGGAATTTGAAGCGCCAGTAGCAAAAGCTTTGGCTGACAGATATGTGAATAGAGTTGAAAGTCAAAAGTTGAAAGTTGAAAGCAATACTGTCGTATGTCATCCTGAGCTTGTCGAAGGACAATCACCAACTTATAGTCCATACCAATATTCCCGTAGAACAACAGAGCCTGTTCAACACATTGGCGGGCATCATCATCCAATGGTAATGATTGATGTTTCCACAGAAAACTTAAAAGACCCATATTTTTTAAGTTCGATTGGATACAATTACAGTGCAGGATTAGATAAATATAACTTAGCTGATCAAGCATGTGATTTGGCTTTCTTAGGCGATAATTTACCCTCATTCTCGTTTCCTGGGAACTTAAAACAAGTTTACAATTATAAAACCTGGTTAGGTTTAAAGGATAAAAATAACTGCCATCCATTATTTTCTATAGATGAGTTTAATGAGGCAGCGGTTAAAGATGAGCATTTAAACTTCGTAGAAATAGATGCAGCGCATTTTAATCATCTATCGTTACATCAATTGATCAATGTGGTTTTTGTGTTGAAAACATCTGCAAACCATGGAATGGCTGAGCAAAGAGCGTTTTTTGTTGCGCTACAAGAGAAAAACCTCCAGGTTCCGGTAATTATTAAACGCACTTACCAAGAATCAGATGCAGATCATTTGCAACTTTATGCTTCAACCGATTTTGGCGCTTTATTTACCGATGGTTTTGGTGATGGCATTTGGATTGATGCTCAGAACCCTGATTTAGCTTTGCTTAATTCAACAAGTTTTGGAATTTTGCAGGCAACCAGAACCAGGATCAGCAAAACAGAATATATTTCTTGTCCGAGTTGTGGCAGAACACTTTTTGATTTACAGGAAACTACTCAGCTCATTCGCTCGCGAACTGATCATTTAAAAGGATTAAAAATTGGAATTATGGGTTGTATCGTTAACGGCCCGGGCGAAATGGCTGATGCTGATTATGGTTATGTAGGTACAGGTCCGGATAAAATCACACTATATCGTGGCCAGGAAGTTGTAAAGAAAAATGTAAATACTGCCTTTGCTTTAGATGAGTTGATTGATATTATAAAAGGCGATGGGAATTGGGTGGAGAAAGTATAGTGATTTTGATTATACCAGTATTTCCACTTAGTAAGGCCTTCGCATTAAATCTCCGTTCTACTTAAATCAGGCCTAACAAATTTTTGGGAATGCATTTACCCAGCCAAATCACTGACTTTAAAACAAAAACAGGGAAGCTATCATAAATACCGATAAAAAATTAAATGCTAATGAATAATTTTCAGCCGGCAATTTTTATTTCTTTTTGATATCAAAAAGAAAGAAGCCTGTCCGGCTAGGACAATAAGTTATTTGATAAAACATGATTTATTTTTCTAGCCAATAAAAGCTAAATTACCTCAATGAATATTCCAACCTTTCAAACCATATTTAGCGAATTCAGAAACTGGCTTATTGAAAAAGGCCTTTCTGGTGGCGAATTGACTTATTCATATTTTATTATCGGATTAATTGGTGTCACATTATTTCTGTTTATTACCATTTTTATAACCCGACAAGTATTTATTTTCGGAGTAAAAAGTGCCAAAACAAAACCCGACTGGCAAAAAGCGCTTTTTGAGTTCCGGGTTTTTAGGGCATTCGCTTTAATATTTGGAGCATATATTATTTATAATGCCGTTCCTTTTGTTTTTATTGATTTTAAAATTTGGCTTTTCTATGCATTAATCATTTCTAAAATATATGTAGTTCTGGCTACTATGTTTGCCATTAATGCGTTTTTAAATGCAATGGTTTCCATTATGGAAGCATCGCGAAAATATGCTGATAAGCCCATCAGAAGTTACAAGCAGGTCGCAAAAATTATCATTTACATTTTAGGTTTCGTTTTAATTTTATCAATCATTTTAAATCAATCCCCATTATATATATTCGGAGGTTTCGGTGCGGTAACAGCCGTTTTTATTTTGGTTTTTCGCGATCCGATTTTGGGTTTTGTTGCCTCGGTGCAAATGAGTGCCATTGATTTGGTTCGTGTTGGAGACTGGATTACCGTTGAAAAATATGGCGCTGATGGCGAGGTAACCGAAATTAATCTAACCACAATAAAGGTTCGAAACTGGGATAAAACGGTAACCATTGTGCCGAGTTATGCCATCGTGAGTGAGTCATTTAAAAACTGGCGAGCCATGGAAGAAAGCGAGGGTAGAAGGATTAAACGGCACATCAACATTAAAATTTCCAGCATTAAGTTTTGCGATGATGAACTCATTTCCCGTTTGCAAAATATCGATTTTCTGAAAGATTATTTAAAGGAAACCCAATTACAAATCGCCACGTTTAATGCAAAAAATGCAGTTAATCCAAATAATTTGGTTAATGGAAAACACATGACTAACATCGGTACTTTTAGGGTTTACGCAGAAAAATATCTGGAAAGCAATCCTTTTATCAACACCGATTTAACCTTTATGGTTCGCCAATTGCAGGCCACAGAAAATGGTTTGCCTATCGAAATTTATGTATTTTCAAAAGAGAAAGGATTAAGAAAGTTTGAAGAAGTTGCTGCCGATATTTTCGACCATCTACTTGCTGCGGTTCCATATTTTGATCTAGAAATTTTCCAAAGCCCAAGTGGAAGTGATATGCGTGGTTTTGTTGGCAGAGGAAATCATTAAGATTGTTGCTGTCATTCTGCACGCAGTGAAGAATCCCTAACCTATTGGTTTTACTATAGATATAGAATTCCATTTTGTTGCTGTGGTTTAATTGACGATTGTGTTTCATCGTCTGGAAATTATTCGTTTCTCAGAGTGACAACAAACAGTTCTTACTCTCCCAAAAACATTAAAACTTTCTCGCAAGCCTTAAACAAAAGTGGTGGTAGGGTTTCGTTTTCATAAGGATGCGACGCACCATAAACATGATTTGCACCTTCAATTTTAACAAGTTTGCTATTTGGATTGGCATCAGCCAATTTCTGTGCGTTTTCAAAAGGAACATTCACATCGTCATCGCCTTGAACAATTAACCATGGAATATTGATGCGTTTGGCAGCCTCAATAATATTTAACGTCGTAGCGTTTTCTTCAAAATCTTCCAATAACTCAACATTTAAAGGCATTTGCTCTTTTGTTCTGGCGTTGGTTACAAATATTTTTCCAGTTTGTTTCCAGTCTGCTTCCTGTTCCTTTTTCCAAAGACTGTCAAAGCTCGAAATAGCACTCCAGGTAATCAATTTATGGATTCGTAAATCGTTTGCAGCTTCAATGATGGCTAAACCACCACCGCGACTATGGCCAATCAAATTCACTTTAGTTTTGTTACCATAAACCTTTTCAATATAATCTAGCACGGCATCTATATCAAAAAGTTCTTTCGAAAACGTATTGCTGGCAAATGCTTCTATATCGCTTACATCTTTTGGGTTGTCTGTGGGTACGCCGCTATGCGATAAATTAAATTTGATGTAACGGTAACCATTTAAAGCAAAATATCGGGCAACCAAATTGTGTGCACCCCAATCTTTAAAACCTTTAAACCCATGAACAAAAAGTATTATGGGCGTATTTAGGTTTTTATCATCAAAAGTAACATCACCCATAATTAACTTTCCATTCGCACCTTTGATGCTAAAATCACTTTGTTGTATCATAGTTTTTAAACAAATATTATTGGAATAGAGTTTGCCTCCACATATAAAAACAATTACAATGGCTACAGAAAATCAAACTCCAAATCCAGAAGCAGAAAAAGGATTTTTCGATAATTTACAAGATAAATTTAGCGAATTTACAGACAAAGCCGAAGATGCTTTAGAAGAAATTAAAGATAAAGCTGAAGATATCTGGGAGGATACTAAAGAAAAAGCAGAAGAATTAAAAGATCAGGCTGAGGAAAAGTGGGGAGATTTAACCTCTAAAGAGGAAGAAAAGAAATAATTTAATACCCAAATTTAAAAAAGGTAAAACTTAGGTTTTACCTTTTTTTGTTTATAAAGAGTTCGTCGATTTGTAATTCCCCTCCTCTGAAGGAGTGCCAATGGGACGGAGTGGTTTTGTGTTTATTGCACAAACCTAAGATCTCTAAACCCGATTGCCGTAAAAATACTTTTTGGTGCAGCAACCCTGAATCTACTGTCATGCTGAGGCACGAAGCATCTGTAACCGATGAAACAAATTCCTCGTTTCTCGTAATGACAGAAGTTAACAAAAAGATTGAAATCCCCAACAATGTTGGGGAGGGCTAACATTAAGCAAACCCACTGCAATTGCTTTCCAAATCATTTTTGTTTTTTTGTGTAAATCCATGCCCACCAAATAAAAAATGCCTGAAAAGGAATCCGAATCCATGCAATAAATGGTGTAATTTCAATTGATTTTAACATAAATGGCGCTTTCTGAATCATATAAATATGTGCAGGTGTAAATGCCAGAAGCATGAAAATAATCAACCATCCAGCCAAATTTTGTGTACGCTTAAAAAGCAGCATTATTCCAAAGGTGATTTCTAAAAGACCCGATAAGTAAATTAAAAATTTGTGAGCAGGCAACCATTCTGGCATAATTGCGTAATAACCTGCAGTGGAAATAAAATGGTTAAATCCCGCCAGGATATAAAATAGAGCATAAATCCACAATAATATTTTATAAGCGAGCGAATGTTTGTCAATGATTTGCATTTATTTAAAACCGTTCTAAATTGATGTAAATTACAGATTAATGACGTTACCCTGCTTTAACCGTGTTACTTTTGTTTCCCGATAATAGTTAATAACGGAAGCACTTGGAATATTTAAAAGTAATCGCTTTTACGCACCATCACATCGACCTGAAATCTTTAGGGAAATTAGTTATTTGTGACCAGAGTTTAGACAGCAGGCTGAAGAATCTTCAAGCAGAACTTCCCGTTAGCGAAATTTTCTACATTGGTACTTGTAATCGTGTTGAATTCGTTTTCCTTACCAAAGAAAAAACCGACAAAGAATTTGTTACTAAATTCCTAACCGTTTTGGATATGGGTTTACCTCCAGAATTTATGGAGCGTTTCCTTGATAATGTTACGGTTTTTGAAAATGAAGAAGCTTTCAATCATTTACTTAGAACATCTTGTTCGCTTGAAAGTTTAGTTGTTGGCGAAAAGGAAATTCTTGCACAAATTCGCAAAGCTTATGAGAACTGCCGTGATGCAGGTTTTACAGGCGACTATATGCGCATGATTATGGATAGGGTAGTGAAAACAGCAAAAGAAGTTTACACACATACCAATATCTCTAAAAACCCCGTTTCAGTAGTTTCACTGGCGTACCGCAAGCTTAAAGAATTAAATATGTGTGGCAATTCACGCGTTTTAATTATCGGTGCTGGCGAAACTAACCAAAACATAGCAAAATACCTGAATAAACATAAGTACTCAAATTTCTCGATTTTTAACCGTACGCTTTCTAAAGCCGAAACTTTGGCCGAAGAATTAAATGGTAAAGCTTATCCCTTAACCGATTTAGAGAATTTTACAGATGGCTTTGACGTAATTATTACTTGCACAGGTTCTACTGAGGCTATTATTGATGAAAAGCTTTATTCAAAATTGCTCAATGGCGACACGGGCAAAAAAGTAATTGTCGATTTGGCTATACCAAACGACGTTGCGCCAGCTGTTATCCACAATAATCTGGTTCATTATATCGAGGTTGAATCATTAAAAGAAGTTGCTCGCAAAAATATTCAGGAGCGTTACAACGAATTGGTTCACGCTGAGGATATTATCAATGCCAACATAGCTGAATTTTTTACCGTTTTAAAACAACGCCGTATTGAATTGGCTATGCAAGAAGTGCCACGCAAGATTAAAGAAATCAAAAACACTGCTTTGAATGGCGTTTTTGCAGATGAAATCAGTCAGATGGACGAATTTAGAGAACTTCTGTTTGTGTAAGAAAGACCAAACCACCCCGCCCTGCGGGCACCCCTCCGAAGGAGTGGAATTGCAAATCCTATAAAAATTCTCTCAACCTTATAAACTTTCAGCTTTTAACTTTTTACGCTCAACTTTAAACTCTTAATGTAACCTCACTGTCTCATTTTTAAACAATTTACTAGATAAAGCCGTATTTAGTTAGATTTGCAAATCATTTAACAACACAGTGAAGAAATTAACCATCGGAACACGCGGTAGCGAACTTGCATTATGGCAAGCTAATCACATTCAAAGTGAACTAGCGGCTATCGGAATTGAAGCAGAAATTAAAATTATTAAAACACAGGGCGATAAAATCCTGAATTTACGTTTAGATAAATTAGAGGGAAAAGGTTTTTTTACCAAAGAATTGGAAGAAGAACTTTTAGCCGGAACAATCGATTTGGCGGTTCATTGTCTAAAAGATTTGCCAACAAACCATCCGGCAGGTTTAACTATCGCTGCAATTCCACCACGTGAAGAAGCAACTGAATACCTTTTAATTTTAAAAGATTGCGTTGATGTTTCGCAGAAGCTTTCTTTGAAAAAAGGAGCGATGGTTGGTACTTCATCAAATCGAAGAAAAGCGCAGCTTTTAGGTTTACGCTCAGATTTGGAAATTGAAGATTTACGTGGAAACGTTCCAACACGTATTCAAAAACTTCGTGATGAAGATTATGACGCGATTATGTTGGCGAAAGCGGGCATTAAACGTTTAGGTTTAGATGTAAGTGAATTTCATGTTGAAGAGTTAGCGCCAACTGAATTTGTTCCTGCCCCTGCTCAAGGTGCTTTGGCTATTCAAATCAGAGAGAACGACAATGAACTTTTTGAGGCTTTACAAAAACTTCACGACCCGGCGACTGCTGAAGAAGTTGGCGTAGAACGTAAAGTGTTAAATATTTTTGAGGGCGGTTGCCACATGCCTTTAGGTTGTTATTGCAAAAAAGAAGATGGTGAATTCGAAGTGTGGACTTCAAAAGCTGAAACAGCTGATGATTTTCCTGAGCGGTTGTTTTTACGTTCAGCGACTACAGAGGGTTTAGCCGAAAAAATTGTTGCCAAATTTAACAAGGAAAGAAAGAAACCTGCAAAGGTTTTCATCTCCCGCGAAATTGGTGAACACAGTTATTTCCGTAAAGCATTAGAAAGTAATAATATAGAAATTGAGGGCCGTTCGTTAATCCGTACGTTCCCGATTGTTACTGTTTTAGACCAGTTTATTTTAAAAAATATCGACTGGATTTTCTTCAGTAGCAGAAATAGTGTAGAATACTTTTTCAATTTAAAACCGCAGTTGCCAAAGAAAACACAATTTGGAGTGGTGGGTAGAGGCTCTGAAGATGCTTTGCGCAAGTTTGGGCATTTCGCTGATTTTGTTGGTACAAGTGGCGATATTAGTGAGGTTGCAGAAGATTTTGCAAGACTGGTTTCTGGCAAAAATGTATTGTTTCCAAGAGCGCAAGATTCTCTACAATCGATTCAGAAGTCGTTGCCAGCAGATGCAAAAATCATCGACTTACCGATTTACGAAACGGTAATTGAAGAAAACATAGACCAAAGTTATGCGGATGTTTTGATTTTTACCAGTCCATCAAATGTTGATGCGTATTTCGCTGATAATTTACTGGAACCTGGCCAACAAGTGATTGCGATTGGTAACTCTACTGGTAAGAAATTCGACGAAATGGGAGTGACTTATACTTTGCCGTATTCGCCTGATGAAATCGGATTATCGGAAGCAGTTTTTGGGATAGAGATTAGGTAGATGGTGTAGGGTTTAAGGTGTAGGGTTTGGGAGCAGAAGCTGAAAGACAAAAGATTAAAGCGAAAAGCAAGACCACATCGTCATTGCGAGGCACGAAGCAATCTTAAAGCGAAGAGGTTTGGAGATAGAAGTCTACCAGAGATATAAAGAAACACCCCGTTCTGCAGACACCCCTCTGGAAGAGAGGAATGTTGGGCGGCTAGCTAGGTTATAAAACTTTGAGGGGAACTTCTCCCGTTTTTAATCGGGAGGTTGGTGGTGGTTTTTGAGTTTATTGCACAAGCAGAAGTTCTCTAAACCCGATTGAAGTGGAAATACTTTTTGTTGCAGGTCTTCGACAGGTTCAGACAGACAATCGCAAAAAGATTGCAAAGAAAAGCGGGACTATAAATACCGAAGGATTACTGATACTGCTTTTCAAAAATTCTAAGTGATGGTCGTGAAGAAACGAACCATGGAACTCGAATAACCTAACTGAGAAATAATACAATACTCAAGTCTTGATACTTGATACTATATACTTGATACTAATAAAATGTTACATCGTCCGAGAAGATTAAGGAAAAACCCGTTGGTTAGAGAGATGGTAGCCGAAACCCGACTATCGAAAGATATGTTTGTGTACCCATATTTTGTGGTGCCAGGAACGAATGTTACGCATGCGATTGATGCCATGCCGGGTGTAAACCATTATTCGGTTGATACTTTGGTTAAGGATGTGGAAGCTGGAATGAAAAAGGGCCTGAATAAAATCATGCTTTTTGGTGTGGGCGATGAAAAATCTGCAGATGCAAAATCTGCTTATCACGACCATTCGTTAGTACCAACTGCGGTTCGAGAATTAAAAAAACAATTTGGCGAAGATTTATATGTAATTACTGACGTTTGCGTTTGTTCTTACACGACTCATGGCCATTGCGGAATTATGGAGAACGATTACGTTCAAAATGATAAAACCGTTGATGTAATTGCAAAAATGGCTTTAACGCATGCGCAAGCCGGAGCAGATATGTTTGCGCCATCGGATATGATGGACGGCAGAATCGAAGCCATGCGCAATTTGTTAGATGAAAATGGTTTTGTGAACGCAGCCATCATGAGTCACGCAACGAAGTTTGCATCTGCTTATTATGGTCCATTTAGAGAAGCTGCCGATTGTGCACCAAGCAAAGGCGATAGAAAAGCTTACCAGATGGATTTTAGAAATCCTTTAGAAGCTTTACGCGAAGCACAATTGGATGAGCAAGAGGGGGCTGATGTTTTGATGGTTAAACCTGGTTTGGCTTATTTAGATATTATTCAGCGATTAAAGCAAGATACCAATTTGCCTATTGCGGTTTATAATGTTTCAGGCGAATATTCGATGGTTAAAGCTGCTGCACAACGTGGTTGGATTGACGAACAAAAAGTAGTAATGGAAACCATGCATGCCTTTTCAAGAGCAGGCGCAAGCATTATTACCACTTACCATATTAAAGATATTTTAAATAACGACTGGATGTAATTTGAGCTGAAAGCTTAAAGCAGAAAGACCAAAGCTACTTTACAACGCTTTGCTTTTCGCTTTGAGTTTTAGTCTTTCAGCTTTAAGCTTAATAAAAATGTTAGATTCATTAAAGAAAATGTTTTCAGGCAACGAGGCCGATATTCCGTTAAATACGGGAAGTAAACCTGATATTTCGAGGGTAAAATCTGCGGAGTTGTATGAGAAATCAAAAACGTATTTCCCTGGTGGGGTAAACTCTCCTGTTAGGGCTTTCAAATCGGTTTATGGCACGCCTCTTTTTATTGAAAAAGGCGATGGTTGCTACATTTGGGATGCTGATGGAAACCAGTTTATTGATTTCTGTGCAAGCTGGGGGCCGCTGATTTTAGGACATAATAATCCTAAAATTCGTGAGAAGGTTACTGAGGTAATGCAGAACGGAATGAGTTTTGGTGCGCCGACTGCTTTGGAAAATGAACTGGCAGAGTTGATTATTAAAAACAATCGCTTTGTAGAGAAAATTCGTTTTACAAGTTCTGGTACAGAGGCTGTGATGTCGGCGATTCGTTTAGCGAGAGGTTTTACAGGCAGAGATAAAATCTTAAAATTCGAAGGTTGTTACCACGGTCATAGCGATTCGCTTTTAGTTAAAGCGGGTTCAGGTTTGGTTACTTTTGGCGAAACTTCTTCAGCTGGTGTACCGAAATCTTTTGCTGAAGAAACCATTGTAATTCCATTAAATGATAAAACGGCTATTGAACAAGCTTTTACTCAATTTAAAGACCAGATTGCTGCGGTAATTATTGAGGGTATTCCTGCCAACAACGGTTTAATTATGCAGGATGAAGAATACATTCATTTCTTGCGCAAAATCTGTACGGAGAACAATTCGCTTTTGATTTTTGATGAGGTAATTACCGGTTTCCGAGTTGGTTTCGAGGGCGCTGCTGCATATTATGGCATCACACCTGATATTGTAACTTACGGAAAAATCATCGGTGGTGGTTTGCCTGTTGGTATGTATGGTGCAAGGGCTGAAATTATGGCGCACATTTCGCCTGATGGTGGCGTTTATCAGGCGGGAACTTTGTCTGGAAACCCAGTGGCAATGGCAGCGGGGATTGCAACTTTAACGGAACTGAATAAATCTAGTTTCTATAAAGATTTAAATAATAAAACTCAGGATTTTGTAGCCAGCATTCAGCGTTTTGCAACGGCAAGAAATTATAAGTTTAAAGTGTTTACAGTTGGTTCTATTTTCTGGTTTGCTTTTACCGATAAAGATAAAATTCAATCGGCTGATGATATTGATGCGGGCAGCATGGAGAAATTTAAAGTGATGCACCGCGAATTGTTGAATAGAGGGATTTATTTAGGTCCATCGGGATATGAGGTTGGTTTTGTATCTTCAGCACATACGAAGATCGAATTGGAGAAAGCGAAGAGAGCAATTTTTGAGGCGCTTGATTTGGTGTTTAAGAAATAGTTTT
>SEDB01000279.1 GCA_004210715.1 Pedobacter sp. | reverse complement strand
GGAAAGTCTTCATGTCCTTTTATTTTAGCTTTAGCTCCATATTTCTTTTTTAATTGTGATTCCTGAATATTGCCCGAAACAAGGTAGGCCAGTTTTTTCTTTGGAGAAGATAAATCCAGGGGGCTTTTTGGTGTCGGCCGGTAGAATGTATCGGGGATCTGGAAGAATTCTTTCAGCCGTTTTACAATCATGGTGCGCTGGTCATTGTATTCGGTAGTAAAATACAGGGTAGGTTTGACGAACCAGATATAAGCATAATAATCCTGTGGATTTTCGGTGTATTGAAGCGTCAAGGAGCACTTGGGGATGGTATTAATATGGAGATAGGGTGGAGCTTGATCTAAAGAGATAAGGTTATTGTTCCAGCTGGAGCGGAGGATCATATTTAGATTAATTATTCCGGCTTTGGCTAACAAGGCATTTAGTTTTGGAAACACCTCAGCGTCTTTTTTTCGGATTCTGATACTTTCAATTGGTGAGGCAACGACCAGTGTTCCCCCCGATCTGACGAATTTTTCCAGGGCCAGCAACTGTAGCGAGTCATTGATATCTGCTGAAAGAAAAAGTGTCTTGATATCCTCTGAGAGTTGAAGGCTCCCTAAATTTTTCACATGAAACTTCTTAGCCTTCAGGTAATCTGCAAGATCGTGGTTTTGTTGATTAAAAACGGCAACGTTTCCAGTTGCGATTTTCAAGGTGTTTTGAATGAGTTTACCTACGGAAGAATTCTTCAGAAGGGCTTTCTCAAAATAGGCCGGTGAACCAAATGCCAATATTTTACCGCTACCCAAACTGGAAGCGACGATAGCGCTTGCCTTTAGGTTAAGTATACCCAGATTGATTGTTCCTACGATTTCCGGTTTTTCATCAATAGCTAAAAAGGTGGAGGTAAATCTTGTTGAATCTGGAAGCGGCAGATTCAAAATGTCTTTTGTAAGAACTGATTTTAAAGTGGGTGCAGTCTGGCAAATTCCAGCTGTCAGGTTTAAAATAAACAGTATGCTAAATAGAAGATACGGGCGTTTCATCACAATATTTTTTTCTAAAATAGTGATAATAAATCCTTTTAGTAAGCGTGTATTAGCCAGTTAACTATTTTTAACATTTTAACTATTTCAGAGTTTTCTGGCATGTATAGTCTGGCCTTGTATCAATATCAGCTCTTTAATCTTTCCGTTTTCATCTTTAACGAATTCTATGGTTGCGTTTACCTCTTTGGAAAAGAACTTGGTCTGGCTTTTGGGCAGGGCTTCGATTTTTGGCTGTCCGGTGGCCTGGGCAAAAAGGCGTTTGCCCTGCTTTGTGATGGTAAGGATAAAATTGGGCATGAGTTCGTAGCGACCGGTATAACTTTCCAGCACTGATTCGGGAACATCACTTATATTTATCACTTTGGTTTGGTAAAGGCCTTTGAAGCCGTAAACTTTGGCGATGCTGTTGATGATTTCTGGGATGATGGCGCCGTTATCAGAATTGACCATGATTGCAAGGCCGTTTCCGCCCTCAACACTCCCGTAGTAAGCGGACTGGAATCCGTAATTGGAGCCGCCATGACCAAAATATTTGGTGCTATCGGGAGATTCAATGAAAACGCCAAGGGCGGATCCGTTGCTGTTGGCATAAGGTGTCAGGCGAATTTTGGTCTCGGATTGATTTAAGACTTTGCTGGATTTGCCCTGGTAAGCCAGCTGGGTTTCGATGATGTATTTGGCCAGATCGGATGGATTGGTCCATAGTCCGGCTGCTGCCTGCTCAGGGTAAAGGTGGTAATTCCCTTTAATAGCGGAACCATCTGTAAGGTATCCGGTGGCGAGATGTTGTTTTTTGTGATCCAGGGGCGGCTGGGCAAAAGTGCTTTCGTTCATGTTCAGGGCTTTTAGAATAGTGTGGTTCAGGTAATCCTGGTATGGTTTGCCGGTAATGTCGGTTAAGAGCTGCTGGGTGATGGTCGTTCCCCCTCCCGAATACTGCATTTTCTCTCCGGGCGCAAATTGGGACTTGATCGGATCAGAGTTTGCCGGCTTTGTGCCATTGAGTATCTGGATGGCAGTGGGTAAAGGCGTGCCGATCTGGTAGCCGCCGAATCCGTGCACGCTCAGGCCTGCGGTATGGCTAAGCAAGTTAGCGGTATTGATTTTTTTACCTTTGGACAGGGAGTCATAGGGGAATTTCCAGTTTTTCAGGTAGGTATTGATGTCGGAGTAGAGGTCAAGCTTTTTATCATGGAAAAGCTTCATAATAGCCAGGGCATTAAAAGATTTGCTGATGGAAGCAGCCTGAAAAAGGGTGTTGATGCTGGCTTTGGACTGGGTAGCGGAATCGGCCAGGCCATAGGCTTTGGCAAAATCAACTTTATAATCTTTGATGACTGCGATGCTCAGGGCTTTAATGTTGTAATGTTTCATTCGCTCCTGAAGATTCATTGGTTTTTCTCCACTGGTAAGGACTCTGCCGGTTAGGTTGTTCTCCACCTGAATAATTCTTTCGTTAGGGGTCTGTTGGGCTGAGGCGAGCAAAACGCTTAAGCATAATAAGATGGTGAAAAGTCCAGAAATAAGACTGGAATTTACATTTGGGGTCTTTATCATTTTGAAGTTGGCGTTGTTGTTGAGCGTATGGTTCATAGGTAGTGATTTTGCCTAAGGCTAAGCTACAAAATTATTGGCTTCAAGATGCAGTCAGTTTTTTTGGTGTAGCATCAATGAACTATTATTGGTGCCGCTGATGTTGATGTTTGGGTAGTGTCCTTCCTCATATTAATGAGTAATTCTGAGGATTAGTAAAATACCTTCAAAATTATTCTGACTCATTTTCAATGCTTTACTTTTTCGGGTTTGCGCAGATGGAAACTGCTTTTATTTTTGCGTTATGACTGTAACTGTACTGGCCATACTGGAGACTGATTTTAAGCCGGAAAAAAACCTGGCGAAGGTGATGAATGACCGTCTGGTGCGTGTTGCAAAGGAGTTGCAGGAGGTTCATTTTAAGCCGCTGTCGGGCAGGGGATTTTCTTCGGATGATCTGGTGGTGTATATCAGTTATAATCCCAAATATAAAATCCGTTTTAGGATTGTAAATGATGTGCCTGCGGATATTGAGTATTTTGTGGCGGAATGTTGCGGGAGGTTGGGCTTTATGCTTTGGAAGGCGAATGCGATCGGGGTGAGCAGGGAAGATATCTAGTTGAGGTGTCTGGATGGTAGTAGTTGTGGTTTGGTATTGTTATTTGTGTTTTACGGCCTGTCCTTGATAGGATAAAATGATGATATTTGTTAACTGATTTATCCATCTGATTTTAGAGATGGTTTGCAAAGGTTGGTCAATTTTTTAGTTATAACCAAAGCGTGTCTGCTCTTGTCAACAGCAAATGATTTAGACTTCAGATCCCATTTTCTTTTCTCATCATGCTCAAGAATGCCGGAGTAATGCCGATGTAACTGGCGATATGTTTTTGAGCAATCCTTTGCGCTAACCCTGGATATTTTTTACGGAATTCTATATACCGCTCTTCAGCTGTTTTGTAGAGATGGGAGGTAATGCGGTGATGATAAAGATTGAATCCATTTTGATTAAGGATTCTAAAAAAAAGTTCAAACTTTGGAATTAAATTAAACAGTGTTTCGAGTTGGGCCAAGGATATGCAATATAACTCACTATCTTCCAGTGTCTGGATCGCATTCACAGATGGGGTTCCATTGAAAAAGCTGGCGATATTACAGTTCCACCAATTTTCAGGGTAAAATCCGATAATGTGGTCGTCTCCACTTTTGTCTGTGTGGAACATACGTAAACAGCCTCTTTTAACAAAGTAAATGTATCGTTCGGTTTCTCCGGCACGCAATAGCCATGTTCGCTTTTTAACTTTTTGGATTTCAAAATACGAAAGTGCCTGCACCTGTTCCTCTGGTGCAAGCGCTACATGTAGAGCAAAATTATTTAGAATGAGCTGATGCATGCTTTTGCGAAGATATAAATTATAGGGTAAAGGGACGTGTCATGTACAGTGAAAGATCGGAAAGTGCAGCCAGTCGTAGCGGTTCTGCTATTTCGCGGTAGGCGTCACTTCTGGCAACTTTTAAGAATGACTGGGCGCTTGAATATTCAACTATTAAAATTGCATCCCAGCTATCACCTTCATTGGCCACTACGCTGGTGAGTATGTCACTAATCAGGTTTATCTTGGCTTCTAATCCTAATACGGCCATCACCCTTTTAAATGCCGGAAGGTACGCTTCAACATACAAGCGTTTGTCGCGGAATTTTAGCATGTTCAGCATCAGCACAGGACCTGTTCCTGGCACCGTTTCAGGAAGGGTTATAATTTTCTTTTTAATGTTTTCCATATCTCAAAGATCTTGCGTTTTGCGAAGAAAAAAGTTCAACTAGCTAAAGAATTTAAAATAGATCGCAACAATTTGTTTTGATGAAAAATGTGCAGGTAGTGAAATCATGTAGCCAGTTATAAATGGTATGCACTCAGGTTTGGGCCGGTATTTAGGATGGGCTAACGCCATTGGTGAAGATCATATGACTATTGAAATAATTAAGCTATAGTCGGATAGATATATGTTAAATTAAAAATCCGACAAATGAATTGAGCGTATGATATCTTTATCATATCTTTCAACTTTTCAATTTTTTTGCCCGGCTTTAAAGAAAGTTTACATAAGCGCCAAAAAATTAGTTATTATCGTTTATTCATTCTTAAGCAGAAGTAAGTTACATCAGTTAATCCATATGAAAATCCTCTTCTTTATATTTTCTTTTTTACTCTTTTCAACTACCGTTTACTCACAAGCAATTAAGCCTGAACTTCCCTATAGTAGGGATAAAAAGGTTTTCCCCCTTCAAAACAAGGGATTGGATGTGATGCTGGATTCAAAAGGTCTATTTCTAAGTAGAAGTGTTTCCATTTTTGATAGTATTGGACCTAAGAGAGCGAATTATGGCCTCAATGGTCGATTGAGTAATGCTGATGGTTTAGCACTCGATTATGATATCAATGGACGTGTTCGTCAAATTGGAGATAAAAAAATAGATTACGATATTGATAACCGGGTTCGCCAGATAGGAGACGATCGGGTAGACTATGATATCAATGGACGTGTCCGCCAAATTGGAAATATAAAAATAGATTATGATCTTAATAACCAGGTGCGCCAAAAAGGAGATAGCCGAGTGGATTATAATATCAGTGGACAAGTCCGACAAATTGGAGATAAACAAATAGATTACGACATTAATAACCGGGTTCGAAAAATAGGAGATGATCGAGTTGAATATGATATCAATGGGCATGTCCGTCAAATTGGAGATAAACGAATTGATTATGATATCAATGGGCGTGTCCGTCAAATTGGAGATAAACGAATTGACTATGACATCAATGGTCAGATAAGAGAAGTTGGGGAGTTAGGTGATGAGCTTCTATTTCTTTATAAAACAATTCAGAATTCTAACAATAAGAAATCACAGTAATTTTAATTTCTACAAAAGCCTCCAGGTTAAAATAAGGCCTATATATTAGATTTTCACCTTCCAATAAGGGCAAATTATCAATCTGAGTGCATAGTTACACAAAATGGCTATTATTCTTAACAGTATTGATACTCCTGCTTAGTTGATAGTTATTCAATTTAAATATTGAGGGTTACAATTTTGGCATAAAGCCAATCTGGGTCATTTGTCTCAAATCTATCAATTACTGGAAAATCATTTAATAGTCTATTTTTTAAGAAATAATGTAAGGAATAATATTCGGTTTTTGAGACCTATTTATCAAGTCCCAGCAACGC
>SEDB01000278.1 GCA_004210715.1 Pedobacter sp. | reverse complement strand
AGCAGCAGTACGATACTGTTTTTAAGAGCGGTGTTTTTCATGTTTTTTGATTTGAGATTTTATAACCCAAACGGGTAAAAACGCATTTATGCTACAAAATGTTAAACATATATTTTTACTGCCCACATTAATAATTTTCTTGTTAGGCTAGCAAAGCATGGATTGATAAATCACCATTCATCAAAAATAAGCGGAGATACAAATGCTGTACCTCCGCTCATGTGACCTGTCTTGATCTTTTACCAAATCAAATTTAGGTTTGGAAATAGTCCTTTTTTCGAAGGTCATTTCTGATTTAGTTTTTGATGTATTTTTTTGGTTCTTGACTGAAACGCTTTTTGCAACTTTCGGAGCAGAACCCGAACACTGTTTTCTGATAAAGTATTGTTCTATTGCTTCCCGCTTTAACTTTCATTCCGCAAACGGGATCAGTCGAATCTTTCTTCAGTGTATCAGTAGGTAGCGCTGTACTTTTAAAATCGAGGGTGCTCCGATTCTTGGCGAAAAGTGCGAAGCTCAGGCACAAAGTCGCAAGTAAAAAAATGATTGTTTTTTTCATTGAGTTGTTTTTATATTATTTTTCTTTCAGTAAGATATCCATATCTTTCATCAATTTCTCTACCTGATCATCTTTGGTTCCGTCATAAGCTTCCCTTACTCTGCGCTGCTTATCAATAAGGATGAGATAGCCTTGATGCACATAACCACCAGGGGCTGACTTATCCTCACTGGCTGATACTAAATAGTCCTTTTCTGCAACCGAATACACTTTTTCCTTTTCGCCCCACACAAATTGCCACTGGTCACCAGCGGCGCCAAGTTTCGATTTGTAAGCTTTTAACCTAGATGGTTTGTCATAGCGGTAATCAATGGTATGAGATAAGAACATGACCTCTGGATTGCCCTTATATTTCTCAAACACCTTCATCAAATTACGGTGCATAATTGGGCAAATGGTAGGGCAGCTCGTAAAGAAAAAGTCTGCAACATAAATCTTTCCATCAAATTTCTCATTGGTGATGGGCAGACTGTCCTGATTTAAAAAACTAAATGCAGAAATGGTCTTATAAACAGTATCAATTACTGTCTTACCATCTCTCTCACGCTTTTCTATCCCGATTGGGATTAATGAAAGTTTTCTTTCCGGCCCATTACATCCTGCAAAAACAAAGAGAAAAACAATAGCCAGTATCGGCAAGTATTTAGAGATTCTTATTTGCATCAGCTTAATGTTTAGTATGATCGTGACCTTGCTCATCATGTTCAGGCTTCAATCCAAATTTTTGTAAATACACATCAGATTCATGAATGGCCGTTTGGTATCTTTTGTCTAAATTGTTGATTTTGACTAATTCTTCCTGAAAATACTTGACGGCCTCCTCATTACTCTTCCCCTCAATATCCGGCTGGAAGTCATGCATCCAATCCATCATATCATTATCTGCCTTATCAAGACTGGAGACCAGAAATTTAATCTTTTTCTGCTCCTCAAGCGTGTCTAATCCTGTTTTCGACAGCACGATATCCTTAAGCTTTTCTTGAGATAATGTATCCAGGATCATTTTATTTTTAACTGCTCTTTCTCCATCGGCCATTACCTTATCATGAACATCCATTACCTGCTGACGCAACTGTTTATAACCCGGTTCGTTTTTACAACCACCAATTACAAAAAATAAGAGCAGTGCTACTGCAGCTTTAACATTTAGTTTTTTCATATCATTTGTTATTTTTAATTTAAAACGGCACACTCATGTGTACCATTACGCGGTTTCCCGCATATGCTCGGCCTCCTGCCAGCGCCTGAGATCTTACATTCTGGTAATTTGCACCAAAGGATAATCCTTTCATACCAACTTCTACACCTGCAACGGCAGATAGTGAATATCCACCAGAAACCTCAACAGTATATTTTCTACTTTCTACATCTTTGTCTGCAGTTTCATAGAGCACTCCTGCATTTGGGGCAACCGTTACCGCATGTGCAATTCTAAATTTGTAATACGCCAATGCGTTAGCTGTGAATTTATTACCATAACGGTAATCGTATTTGTTCTGGGTATTCATTTTGTAGTTTGCATTCAGGTTTAATCCAAGGTCGTTATACCTGATATCGTATGCTGCATTCACTGTAAAATCCGTACTGGCAGTACCCAGTTGGAAATTATTTGGTGATTCCTGTACCGCAAGCCTTTCTGAGGGTTCATATTTTCCTGTTGGTACTTTTACACCTGCCCCAACCCAAAGCGATTGTACAAGCAGCTTCTGTCCGAGTGCACCAGTGTGATTAAACAGATTATAGTAACCCATTACCGCAACATCGCCTAAGCCATTCTTTTTTCCGGAAGCAGCCTGACTACTCCGTTCATTAAAATTATAAGGAACAAAGGCAAGTACACGGAATTTTTTTCCAAAATTCCATCCGCCCCAAAGTTCTGCCGATTGGTAGGTCTCATCCGTGCTTAGCGGAGTTCGCTCACCATAAGGCCCCAAATGAGTTTGAAGCGATTTATATTGGTAACGAAGTCCGAGAAAACGTTTATTATACTCCGGCAAAATACCAATATAATAACTCCCTACACCGCAACCGCAGATGTCGCAGGCCCGGGATGGCAAAGTGAGCGCCAGTAGGCAAGCTGAGAGTATGATTGTTTTGATTTTCATGTTGTTATTGTTCTGCAAGTGCCTTATTATTTATAAAAGTTTCATCATTTAATGTCGAAAGAAAGGCAAGCAACTTAACTCTTTCTGTCTCGTTCAGGGGTATGCCTCTTGCTCCACCCTGATTTAAAGCGGCATCGAGATTTGGAATCGGCTGCACCTGTAATGCATAGTGGTCCAGCACGCCGTTCAATGTCAAAAACCTTCCATCGTGCATGTAAGGTGCTGTATATTTAAGGTTCCGAAGCGAAGGAACTTTAAATTTGTACTTATCGCTCTCAATTAATGTTGCGGTATATAAGCCAAGATCATTAACCGGACTGATCGCCAATCCATTGTTTCTGAAAGCGCCATCTGTAAATAATGGCTCAGTATGGCATTTAGCGCACTTATCCTTAAAAATATTAAATCCTTCCTGTTCCTCAGTTGTAAAAACAACACCTGATTCCTTTCGCATAACCTTATCATATTTAGAATCGCTGCTGATGCACATGACCATAAATTGCGAAAGGGCTTTCATAAACCTGGCAGTATTGATCTCTTCCGATCCGAAAGCGGTTTTGAACATGCTGGTGTATTTAGGCATGGCCCTGAGTTTTGACATTACATTTTCCAGGTTTTCATCCATTTCCTCATGCGCTGTGATGGGAACGATTGGCTGAAGATCAAGATCGTAAACGCCACCGCCCCACATGAATGCTTTGTTCCAGGCCAAATTCATGATTGGCGGAGAATTTCTTGTCCCCAACCTATCGTCTATCCC
>SEDB01000277.1 GCA_004210715.1 Pedobacter sp. | reverse complement strand
TTTCCAAATTTCTCAGTAAAGTAAGGTAGCATCGCTTCCAACACTCTAGGGTCTAAAGGTGTTGTTGCGTTATTATCTAAATATATCGGCTGTTTCATCTCTATTCTGTTAATTATGATTACAAAGATACAAAAAAAGTTTTCTAACAATTATAAATAATCCCTATGAGGTTATAGAGAAAACACGCATTTTTACATTCAGCCAACCTTTTAAAACGATGAATAAGATAGAGCATATTGGAATTGCCGTTAACAGCCTCAATAAGTCTGTTCCGCTTTACGAAATTTTACTCAATACATCCTGCTATAAAACGGAAGCTGTAGCGTCAGAACAAGTGAGCACTGCATTTTTGAAAACCGGTGAAAATAAAATTGAACTGCTGGAAGCCACTTCAGATGATAGCGCAATCGCCAGGTTTTTAGAAAAAAAAGGGGAAGGAATTCATCACATTGCATTTGCTGTAGATAATATAATGGCGTATTGATAGAACTCTGCCAGGAGATTAAGTGGGTTTAATAAATCGAAGAAGGATAATGGATAATAGGAAATGGAAAAGTTCCTTATTCTTTACTGACTCGTTTTTTTATTTGAAAATCAATGGTTTGCTTTTCATCGCTTCTGCAGTCCTGCTATCCACTTTACTCCGTTACACTCCGTGCTCGTTTCTATCAGGTTTATCTTACTTAATTTTGTATTTCATAGGGTATGCAAAGTGATCAACAATAATCTTAAAATCTATTAATCCTAAAAATCCTGTTCAGTGTCACTTATAAAAATCATCAGTAAAGATTTCGACATCAATGAAAATCTTTCAGAAAATCAATTGCGTGAAGCAGTGGTTGATGCTTTTGCTTATCTTGTGGATAACGATTTCGCTAAACTCGTTCAAATTTTATATAAAGCTGATGTTGATCAATATAAATTGAAAGAAGCATTTAATAATGCTGATAGCTACATGAATTCTGATCATTACGACTCGGCGCAAATTTGGCTTAACAAAATTTATTTAAAAGTAAGCTACCGAAAACCATCGCTCTTTTCTTATTTCCTAACTTCCCGCCAAGCCGAGGTTTACTATTACAATAATTTGCATGAGCTTGGTTTACAAGAAGCTTTTAAAGGAGAAAATATTGCATCTATTTTAAAGGATAGCATACTCATGGCAGATGCTTGTAACTTCATCGGGCTGTTTTATATGAACAATCATAAACTCAAAGAAGCGGTTAAATATTTCAAACGTGGATTGGCCTTTTCGCATCAACCTCCATATCCATCTAAATATATCGATCTTTCTAAGCCTCACCATATTTATGGCAACCTTGCTGAAGCATTTGAGAAGCTCCACGAATTAGATAGTGCTGTTTATTACAGCCTGGCCTCGTTGAATGAAGCTAAAGAAATACATTCCAAGCGTGGTACGGCAACTGCAAATTTGAATTTAGGGAATGCCTATTTTCAGAAAAATGAAATAGATAGTGCTAAAAAACATTTTGAATCTACAAGAATAGCTGCTTTGGCAGGAAATGATTTTGATGTCGAATTGAACAGTTACAGCGGGTTGGCAGATTGTGCAGCAGCACATCAAAACCAAAAGGAAGCACTGATTCAGCTGGAAATGGGTTTTTCTTTGCTTAAAAAGTATCCTCAGTTAAATGATTTTTACAGTTTGATGTTTTTAGAAACGGCCATTAAACTTTACAAGCATTACAACGACCAAACCAAGTTAATTAAAACGTTGGAGCTTAAAAATCACATTCAAACGGCAACCTACGCAAGAAATAATACCCAAATCCAAACCCTGTTATTAACAGGCTTGAAAAATGAAAAACTCATTTTTAATTTAGAACTTGCAGAATCAAAAAATAAGCAAAGCCTGGCAAATACTCGGACTTATGTGCTGTTGCTTATCTTACTTTCTATTATTATTGCGTTCATCGCTTATCGATATTATGCATTACAGCGTTTACGTTTAGCCAATTTAAGAAGTAAGATAAGTCAGGATTTACATGACGAAGTTGGCGCAACTTTAAGTGGCATTGCCATGTACAGTTACATTACAAAAGAACAGATCAAGAATGAAGAACACGCAGCCGTAAACAAATCATTAGATTTAATTAAGGATAATGCTGCAGAAATGGTAGCCAAATTAAACGACATTGTTTGGGCTGTTAATCCACATCAGGATAATCTTTTTTCGCTATTAGAAAGACTAAAAGATTTTGCAAATGAATTAACTTCGGTAAAACATATTCAACTCGTTTTCGATATTACTGAATCACTTGCCACGTTAAAGTTAAGCATGGAGCAGAGAAAAAACATTTATCTTATTTGTAAAGAGGGTATTAATAATGCGGTAAAGTATAGTGACTGCAATAAAATAAAGATTAATGTAATTCATCATCAAAAAAATATTCAAATTATGATTGAAGATGATGGCTGTGGCTATTCAATGAATGATGTACGAAGAGGTAATGGACTGACCAATATGGCAAATAGGGCAACGGAAATAAATGCACAATTAAATATAGATAGTATTATTGGCGAAGGAACAACAATAACTTTATCAATTAAATAACCCAATGCGGTATGGCAAGAGCAAATTGTATTACTGATATTTGATATTTACAATGAATAATGGAAATTAAGATTGCAATTTTCGAGGATAATAAACTCATTCGTGAGGCTTTGCAAACCATTATAAATGGAACACCTGGACTGATCTGTTCTGGTACATTTCCCAACGTTAATCAAGTTGAGGCAGATATTTTATTCAGTCGGCCAGATGTGGTGCTCATGGATATTGAAATGCCTGGAAGGACTGGCATCGAGGCCACAAGTATCATTACCGAAAAATTTCCCGAAGTAAAAGTGCTGATCCAAACCGTGTTTAATGATAGTGATAAGATATTCAATGCCCTTTGTGCTGGCGCTTCTGGCTATATACTAAAAACCGATTCGCCATTAAAGCAACTTCAGGCTATTGAAGAGGTTTATAATGGTGGCGCATCAATGTCATCAGCAATTGCGCAAAAGGTTATGCAGTTTTTTGTACGTAAAAACGTGATTCTGGTACAACCACAGGAAACTGATTTTGATTTAAGTACCCGAGAAAAGGAAATCCTCTTCCTCATGATGGAAGGAAATAATTATCGTGGAATTGCTGATCAGGCTTTTATCAGCTATGAAACCGTTCGCACACATGTGAAACACATCTATAAAAAACTGCATGTTGCTTCCAGGTCGGAAGCCATTTTGAAGGCCAAACAACAAGGTTTATTTTAAGTGTTAAATCACTCATTGAGGTATTTCTAATCCATTCATTTTGATTGAGTTTTGAGGTGTAAATTAATTATCGCAAACTAAAATCAAATCTCATGAAATCTTTAAATTTTACCTTAATGCTTGTTCTTGTTATTTTGGGACTATCATCTTGCTCGAAAAACAAAGAACTAACGGAAGAAATCAATCAAGCTGAAATTCAGAAAAAACAAATTCAACAGGTTATCCCAGATCAATATTTGGATTCATTGAAAAAATTAGGGTTAACCATCAATACAGGTGTTTCTCCTGTAAGCGTTGAGGGAAATTATGCCATCAATCCGCTGATTCTTCAGTCGACCAATATTAAAGG
Source organism: Pedobacter sp. (assembly GCA_004210715.1). Classification (GTDB taxonomy): domain Bacteria; phylum Bacteroidota; class Bacteroidia; order Sphingobacteriales; family Sphingobacteriaceae; genus Pedobacter. The sequence continues at coordinate 728 of SEDB01000277.1, read as the reverse complement.
TGATTATGCCATTGGTTATAAGTTTGCAGATGCAAGGGTTAACCTCTCGCAGCAAAAGGACGATTTTAGTATTAAATTATTAGGTAAGAACTTTGTATCGAATAGAGATACCAGTTTGGTTACTGCAGTTTCAGGGACTGGAAATAATTTTACCGTTTATGGGAAAATCAAATCTACTCAAGGAAGCAAGGTTGCTGAATTTGCAATTATTTTTTCGGGAACGCTCGAAAATAAAACGATAAGAGGTTTTAAGTATGGTTTAATATGTATCTCTAACAAAAATGGCAGTGATGCAACTTTTATTAAAGAGGGGCAGGGAAGGGTTATCGTAGAAAGCGATGGACTTTCAACAGCCATTACAGCGCAGGATTTTCTAGCTCTTGATAGAGGTAAGGAACAAATTCAGATATTTGGCGGAGCTAAATCTTTGTAATTAAGTTGCCAAATTTAATGCAATAGAAAATATTTTAATACTCCCTTGTAAATCAAAAATAAAATTAGGATATTTGCATCCTCTAAAATAGAGGTAGAAAAGACTAATAGAAAATATCATAAGCGTTGTTGCCAGCAAATTGCAAGAATGTTCTTGATGCTTTCACACAAATAACTTAAAATAATATTCAAATGAAAAAAGATTTGCACCCTACTAGCTACAGACCAGTTGTTTTCAAAGACATGTCTAACGAATATGCTTTCTTAACAAAATCTTGCGTAGATACTAAAGAAAC
>SEDB01000032.1 GCA_004210715.1 Pedobacter sp. | reverse complement strand
AATTGTATTGATCAAAAACTAGTTCTTAACCAGGATGCAGAAGAAGCTGCTGACATTATCTTTGTGATTTCTGATGGTGCATATTACTACCTAAGTATGATTGCTGATCAGGATTTATATAACAAGCATTTGGAGCGGTACAAACGTGAAGCCTTCAAAGTGCTGGGGTTTTCGTTATAACTTAAAGCTTTTAATTTAAACCATAATCATGAAGGAAAAAGAAATGCTACCTGTACATGTTCTTCCAGATACTCCTTTTTTGGTATCAGAAGAGAAGGTGGCGTTTGGTCAGCATTTTCTTCACCATCGCATTCATTTTTATGCAATCATCTGGTTTACAGAAGATCAGGATATACATTATATTGACTTCGAACCTTATCCGATTAAAAAAAACACCATATATCTTCTGGCAAAAAACCAGGTACACGCCATCCCCTCACAGAGCCTGCCTAACGCCAGGGTAATCGTTTTTTCCAATGAGTTTTTTCACTCCATAACTGAAACAGCAATTAACCAGCTATTTCTTCCGTTTGAAAATAAGGGAATAGCAGTTCCCCCAGATAAACTAACTGAACTGAACCATTTGTTTTTACTGCTACAAGCTGAATTTCAGGGACAATCTGACATGAAGTTCCTGAAAATATATACCAAAGCTTTCCTGCTGATCCTTCATCGATTCACTAACGCACTACCCCTCAGCTTTTCTCATAAAGATGAAAGAATAATTCGTTTACTGCAACTGATAGAATCAAATTTCAAGACACAGCAGACAGTTACATTTTATGCTGCTCAAGTTGGATTGTCACCAAAAAGGATGAATGAGATACTTAAAGAAAGTCTTGGCTTTACACTGAATCAACTTTGCAATCAATTGTTGTTACTGGAAAGCAAACGTTCCTTACAGGAACCCGGGCAGTCAATTAAACAAATCGCTTATCAACTGGGATTCTCTGATCAGTCCTATTTTTCCCGTTACTTCCGCAAACATGCCAACATGAGTCCTGAACAGTTCAGGGCCAGTACAATACAAAGTACTTCATTTTAAGAAATTGAAGTGAATGTTCAAATTATACTGACAAAAGTCCTGAAAGTGCTAATGATACCAGCTCAGTTTCTTCAACTTTGCTAATCAAGGATTGTTAATATCCTGACAACGGGAGAATGCCAGTCACATTCCCTTTATTACAATCATATGGAAAAGTTAAAGAATAAAGTAATTATTATTACCGGTGCCGCAATGGGTCTCGGACTTGCAAGTGCATCAGAAGCTGCCAAAAATGGCGCCTTATTATCTCTGATAGATTTTAATCCCGAATCATTGGAAAAGGCAAAAAATGAAATTAAGTCTGATTATCCAGACACTCAAATTCTGACCACCGTAGCCGATGTTTCAAATGAAGAATCAGTTAAAGGCTTTGTGGAAGATACCGTGAAGGCGTTTGGACGCATTGATGGTTTTTACAACAATGCCGGCATTGAAGGAAGACAGGCACCCTTGGTTGATTATGATCTGGAGGTATTTAAAAAAGTGGTTGACATTAATCTGATGGGCGTTTATTTCGGTATCAAATACATTATCCCTGTTATGCAAAAACAAGAATATGGCCGGATTGTAAATGTTGCATCAGTGGGCGGAATCAGAGGCGTAATGAACCAGACACCTTATGTTGCAACCAAACACGCCGTAGCTGGCATTACCAAAACGACGGCATTGGAGTATGGAAAATTTGGTATCCTTGCTAATGCCATTGCACCCGGAGCAATCTTAACGCCAATGGTGGCAGAAGCTTTTAAACAAGTTAATCCAAGTAATCCACAGGCAGCCGAAGACGAATATGCAAAGGCCAATCCAACGAAAAGACTTGGCAGACCAGAAGAAGTTGCAAAACTGGTTGTTTTCTTACTCAGCGAAGATTGCAGCTACGTTAACGGACAGATAATCGCCATTGATGGTGGCCAGTCAAATGCCTACGGAAATGTTTAATCAGTAAAAGTTCGATCATACATAGACTGAATGATTTTCCTGGGGCTGTTATTGTCGCAGATTTGAATGATCACCATATAATCTATGTCCTTTCCAAAGACCTCTTTATTGAACCGAACAAAGAATTTAATACTAAAACAGTGGTTAGATTTCACAAAATCTCCTGTTTAATTTGCAACCAAATCGTAACCAAAAACGTGGTCTACTTGATCGGTTTTTTAAACAAAATTCTTTATAAAAAAATTTCAGTTTTGAAGAGATCACAAAATTACGAGGAAAATTTTGATTACGATTTGGTTGCAAAATGTTTGATATACTTTAATTAATCAGCTATTCAACTGAAAGATTTTCTAAAGGTTAGCGGAGAACCATTGTTTAGCCTTAAATAATTTTTTGAAAGATTGGGGATGCTCGAACCCTAGCTTACAGGCAATCTCGCTGTTTAGCGTAGCTGCCTGGCTTTGATAACTAGGTTTTCATGCATGTACTGATGAGTAGTCATTCCCGTCAACAACTTAGGAGAGCACTTGGCTAAAACTAAGGATTCACATCAAGTTGTTTTCCGGCAATATCTTCCCACCGATAAAAATGGAAAGTTTTATCATCGCTCATGGCAACCAGTAAACCATGTTTAAAATCATTATTTAATGGCACTGAAACCACATCAATCCCATCAGTTTGGTTGGCAGAATATTTAACCGTTGCCAATAACGGATGTTGATTAGGGGCGCCTGACTTGCCCGTTCTATTGTAAACCTTCAATTGCCTTGATCCCTGATCGGAAACTAAAACATAACCTTTATTTCCAGCAGTTTTATAAATTGCGATTCCTTCATTATCTACAGAAAAATCGCCTTGTCCAAATAAAGCCAGTTCTTGATTTCCTTTGGCAGGATCAGCATAATATTTACGAACGGCAAATTGTTCATCGCAATAGTACACATAGCCCAACTCGTTATCAACGGCAATGGCTTCAATTTCTTTTTTGCCACTATATTTGCCAAACTTTCTAACTAAGGTTGCTTTAACATCTCCTTTTCCATCATCTGATAACAAATACTGCCATAAATATCCACCATCTTTTGGTCCAGATTTGCGGCCAACGATTGCATAAATTTCACCTTTCGAATTGGTGTACATGGCAATGCCCATCAAATCGCGGAATTCTGGTCCTGTTTCTCCTTCAAAAACTGGTAATCCACCATGATCAACAGGCTTCATATCAGGAAGGGAATATATTCTAAGCTTGTGGGTATAACGTTCAGTGGTTACCGCAATATCTGTTTTCTTGCCAGCCAGATCAAGTCCATAGGCGACATCAACATTATCAGGTCTTTTCAAACCCTTAACGGTTTTTGCAGGAACAATCTTTCCTTTCAAATCAAAAACATATAAACCACCATTTTCATCCTTATCGGTTCCAATTACGAGAGATTGTGCAGGGTTTGCTGCATTTACCCAAATAGCGGGATCATCGGTATCGAAATCAACCGGATCGGACACGTAAAGCGGTTTAATTGCATCATGATCTACTTTTTGAGCAATTCCATTACAAGAAAAAAGCAGGCTTAAAACGGCAATTGCGGCAATATTGATTGTATTTTTATTCTTCATTTTAATTTTTAATTCCATAAGCACCTACAAAAACAGCTGGTGCTGGCGAGGTGTAAGTTATTCCATTTTTCATCACGATTCCTGCAGCGTGGTGACGGGTAAAGTTTGTAATACCTTTATTAAGTGCAGGAGAATTTCCCTGTAAGTGAAAATCCCATAAAGTATTAAAATCGGCATTTGATACCGCAGTATTTACCGGATAGTTCACAAATTTAGGTTCATTGGCACCGGCAACGGTACTGATTACATCATTTACTCCGCCAATCACATCGTTTTTACCTGGCTGAAACTGGCTAACTGTAAGCTGATCAAATCCATAATACCAGTTGTTGCTGTAAGCAGAACGGGTATCTTCAGGTTTCTTTGGATCTCTTTTTATCCCAAATCGGGTATTCGCAAAAAGATTGTTGTACAAATCAGCACGTACCGTACTTTCCAACCAAACCGATCCACCTTTAGCTGTTGGTCGCCTCCAACCTGTGTTAACCATTGTATTGTTATAAATGATGATATAGGTTTGTGGCGTTTTATCTCCTGTGTTTGATAGCTTTAACGCATTGGTATTGGTACTGTAAACCAAATTATAAGCAATATCAGCCAAACAGCCGGATTTAAAATTCATCGCCTCACCCCCCGTTACACCCGTTGTGTAAAAAACATTATTGGCAAAAATAATTTTTCCACCCTCAATATAAGTACAATCTTCCTGAAGATTCCTGAAAATACTGTTCTGAACCACTAACTTTCCTTTTGCATTGGAAAACCACAATGCAGGAAGATTTTCTCCCGCAACAGCTTTGTATAATCCCATTTTTACTGATGTAGATGCATCGGAAGTGGTTGAACCGGCATATTCAATAATTGCATGATCCAATACCAGTTCTTCGCAAGTTGGGCCCGCCAATATACCGCCCCATAATTTACCAAATTTCTTTTGAGCGGTTTTATAAAATTCGTTTACTGTAAATTTGATTGGATTTTCTGCCGTACCCAAAGCATACAAATTACCTTTTACAATAATTTCGGGTTTAGCAACTGTATCCATCAAAACCGTAACGCCTTCTTCAATGGTGAGCGATTTACCTTCCGGAATGATGATATCACCTTTGATTACCTGAGTACTTCCTTTTGCCCAAACGCCAGAAACTTCTCCGATTGCAGCGCCATCAATAATGGTTGTATCTACATCAATGTTTGCTTTTTCACAGCCCGTTAATGCCAGAAGTGCAAGAATTAGCAATTTAAAAATCTGATTCGATTTCATGTTTTTATCTTTAAAATTTCAATTAATTAAATTTATATCTAAAGCCAACTAAATAGTTTTGCCCGTAATAATCACTTCTAACCAAAGTATTTCCATCCTTTACCAAATCCTCATTGATTTTGTTATTCTCTGGATTGGTGCCTTTGATGAACAGCTTAGTTGGTGTATTTAAAATGTTATTGGCTTTAATGAAAACACTAATGCCACTTTTAAATCTTTTTTCTGCTGATGCATCCATTTGAATAAATCCTTCCTGCCATAAATCATTATTTAGAAACTGAGAAACCGTATTAATTCTCGGTCCCGTATATGCTCCGGCCAACTGTGCATCCCAACCTTTTTTGGTATCCTTAAACAATAAAGAAACATTGGCAATATGTTCTGATTGGCCATAAAGCGGGCGTTCCTGATTAACCGATAATGCCTGAATATCTCCTGTTGTTGGATTTATAGTTCTAGTTGTTTTAGGCGTAGTAATTCGCGAATGCGTATAAGTGTAGTTTGCCTTTAAGCCTATTTTACTGAAATATTTAATATAATCTACCTCAGCACCATAGTTATTGGCCGTACCAAAATTTCCAGGAGTGTAATAGATATCCTGTCCTCTTACAGCATCAGCCTGGAAAGTGTATTCAATCGGGTCTTTTATGCGTTTATAAAATGCACCAACAAGCAACTGTTCTGATGCGCCAGGGAAAAGTTCGTATCTTAAATCAAAATTATCGGCCAGGGCACGTTTTAAGTTTGGATTACCGCGTTCCTGAAATTCTTCGTTAACCACCTTACCAGGTACAATTTCATAGAAACCCGGACGATTAAGTGCTTTGTAATATGAAGCATGTAATTGCGCTTTCTCAGATAAAAAATATTTAGCATTTAAGCTTGGCAATATATCTGTGTAAACTTGTTGTCCTTTCGGGAAGGTTTCTCCAGCCGGAAAAAGCAAATTATAACCCTGGTTGGTATGCTCTACCCTTGCACCACCAACAATTTCCAGTTTGGCAGAGGCATATTTAAACATTCCATAACCTGCTGAAATTTTTTCGGTTGCATCATAGGTTAGTGGATTGGCTACTGCACCTGTTGGGTTACTTACCACGAGGTTTAAATCGGTATAATTCTGAAAATCAACTCCATATACCTTGCTTGCATCGGCAGCATTTGGTGCCAACGTATAATTATTAAAGAAACTGCTTCTTTGCTTATCGCGATATAAACCACCAGCCATCACATCCAACTTATTTTTACCAATATCGATTCGGTAAGAAAGATCCAGATAACCTGCTAAATCTTCATCAGTGTTGCGCTCCCACCTGCGGTTTACAGGCGAAGTATTAACCAAACTTAAACGTCGGCTATGAAAATTTTGCTGTATTCCGTTTAAACTGATACTTGTATTTTCAGGCACATCATTCTTAGCTGATGAATAAACCGCAGACCATTGTAATTTAAATTTCCCATCAAAAAATTTATGATCGCCATGAAGTGTGCTGTTATAAATCTGTTGTTCGGTTAAACGGCTACGGGTATTGTAAACCAGTTCAGCATTACCAAGTGTAGGGTTATAAACACCGTTATAAGTTGTTGTTACTGCATCTCTTAATTGTTCGTTCTTTAAATTTACGTACACATTGTAAAGGCTTAACTGGTGGTTTTGATTAAAAACATAATCAACTTTTCCATGTAAACCTGTACGCTGTTGCTGCTCTGAAAACTCCCTGTAACTTTTGTTGGTGATCACAGCATAAGCATCTGTTCCGTTTACAGCAGTATTGTAAAAAGTGCTGTTGCTGCCACGATAAGTATTCTGATAACTTCCGGCTAAAACAACACCTAATTTATTGTCTAAAAACCGCTGACTAAGTGACAAACTACCAATTAAATTTGGTGCAGGATTTTTATACTTATAATCAAGCGTTCCTTTTGTAAAATCGTTTTGTGTAGCATTATAGCTTTTGCCATTCAGTTCATAAGGCGATTTATAATTGATATCTGATGAATTAAAACTGGCAAATTTCCTATCGATGAAGAGTTGACTGTAACCAGATGAAACATTTGCATTCACCTGAAATTTGCCTGGAGCATTTTTCATTACCATGTTAATTCCGCCACCAATGGCATCACCTTCAAGGTTTGGTGTAAGTGTTTTATAAACTTCCAGTCGATCAAGCAAATCAGATGGAAAAAGATCTAGCGGTACGTAACGGTATTTATTATCAGGACTTGGGATTTTAACACCATTTACTAAAGTATAATTGTAGCGTTTATCCATCCCTCTTAAAATGGCATATTGTCCGTCGCCATTGCTGTTACGCTCAATAGACACTCCTGAAATACGTTGCATGACATTGGCTACCGTTAAATCGGGAGAAATCTCAATTGACCTACCTGAAACGATGTTCATGATCTGAGTCGCATTTTTTTCCAGTCTGCGGGCACCCTGATCGGTTGAGCTTACTGTATTTGATTTGATGGTTATATCATCCAGCGCTTTTGAATCACTTTCCATATAAAACTTTAAGTGCTCATTATCTTCTTTCTCCACCATAATGGTTTTGGTTATGGTTTGATAAGTAATGTAACTTACACTAATCTTAGCTGGCCCTGTCGCCATGCCTTTGAACTCAAATATACCGTCAAGACCAGTGTTGGTTACCCGCCTGGGATTATCGAGCACAACCGTGGCGCCTACAATGGCCTCGCCGGTTTGCTTATCATAAACGTGTCCTTTAATTTTTGTAGCGTTGGCTGTGCCAGCACAAAAAAGAAGAAGAAATAGAATTTGTAAAAGTTTATTCATTGCGTTTGGTCATGTCTTTTTATTATCGACATGGCAAAGGTGTGTACACGCATCCACACTGAAAAATTTAGCGGGTTACATAAAAGCAACAGCGTTACCGAACACATATATCAAAAAGCAACACAAAGAAGCAAAAAATTGATTATCAAATAGATAACACACTAGAAAAGCGCCGTTATGCTTTTATTACCGTTACATTAACAAATTGTTAAGCATATAAATGGCGATGAAAATCTATTTTTTAGATTGAAAATGTAACGGCTAAAGTGCCTGAATAAATGCTGATAAATTATCGCCCTGCGAAAGATTTAGTTTCTTTCTTAAACGATATCTCGATACGCGTAGGCTATCTGTCGAAATACCCAGCAAAGTTGCCACATCCGTGGAATCAAGATTCATTTTAAGCAAAGCAATTAACCGCATATCTGCTGAGGTGAGCTCATTACTGAACTTTTTAAGATTCTCCAGGAATTGATGGTGAACCTGTTCAAAAGCCTGCGTAAATTCTTTCCAGTTTCTTTCGTGATTAAAACTTTGGTTAATCTCCGCCAGTATCTGATTCATTTGTTTTTTCTGGTCACGTTTATCGTCCTTTACCATTGCCTGCAACGTATTACGCAGGTTTTCGAGAAACTGATTGTTTTTGATCAGATTTAAAGTATGTGTAGAGAGTTCACGGCTTTTTACCTCCAACTGTTGTTTAAGGTTTTGCTCTTCCAACTGAAGATTTTTTAGCTCCAGACTGGTTAAATCATGTTCAATTTGCTTTTGCTTACCCAACATTTTTTCATCCCTTAGCTTAAACCGTTGCCTGCTAAAGATCACAAACCCAAGAATAATAAGCAGCAATACTACGATTGTAGCAGCGGTTACAATAATCCTGTTGATTTTTTTATCTGCCTGAAGTTTATTGATTTCATCTGATTTTTTATTGATATCATAAAGTACCTGCAAAAAAGCCACCTGTTTGGCCCCATCCTCCGAATACAGATCTAAGGTGTACTTATAGCCCAGCTGAATATAATGATAAGCGCTATCCATTTGATTCAGTAGCTCATAAGCTTTGCCGAGATCTCTGCAGCACGATGCCAACTGGTAAGCATTTCCGAGCTTACTTGCCAGGTGCATGGCTAACCTGGTTTCCGTTATACTCTTGCTGTAATTTCCGGTTTTACGCAAGATATCGCCGAGGTTGTTAATGACTTCAATGCTGCCCAGTTCATTATGGTCTTTTTGATATAAGGAAAGTGATTTTTTGAAGTGCTGGTCTGCCAATTCATATTTTTCCAGGTCTTCATATATGCTGCCCAGGTTTTCATAGATTTTAGCAGCACCGCTCCTGTCGTTGGTTTTTTCGATAATTTTTAAAGCCAGCCTTTGGTACGTGAAGGCACTATCAAAGCTTTTGCGCTTTTCATAAAGCTGGCCGATGTGGCCATATACCATGGCCTGACCTTTTAGATCTTTTTGTTTTTGGTAAATCGATAATGCCAGCGAATAGTTTTTCATCGCCTTATCTGGCTGTTTAATGTAGTAGTATAAAACCCCGACATCGCTTAGGTTCGCAGCGAGTGACAAGGGTTTGCCGTTATTGCTGAATATTTTTTCTGCTTTTAAAAAGAATTCTAATGCCTGCCTAAAATGTCCCTGGCGATAGCAAACCCTTCCCATTTGCTGTAAACATTCTCCCTCCAAAACCACGTCATTGTGTTCAATCGACCATTGGTATTGTTTCTTTAGTTCAACCAAAGATTCTATCGGCTTTTTTACGTCGGCAAAAGCAGGCCCACCAAATTCGGCTTCCTGACTAAAAGCACACCCGGTGAAGAAGAATAAGATTAGGCAAATGCCGAAGTGTTTTTTCATGTCGAAGGATTTATTGCGACAAAGAAAGACCAGCTATGTTAAATTAAAGTTAAACCCGTAAATTAAATCAATAAAAAAGGCTGTCTTTATACCTTATGTTAAATGCCAAATTATTTAACGCAAAATTTTAAAGACAGCCTTTGAGGTAAATGAGTTCCTTTTTAAGGTTTACGCAAAGTTGTTTCGTAGATATTTTTACCTGTGTGATCAATGATTTTTGCATTCAATCGGTTTTGATCAATTGAAAAATACATGAAACCATAATCTGAAGCTTCAAATTTACTGTAGGGTATTCCGCTGCTTACGGGTGTAACCTCCGAACCTGCCCCGGAAATAAACTGATGCGTGATGCCCGGCGTTACCAGATGTTGAAGCGAATGATCATGACCCGATAAATAAACATCAACCTTGTTGCGCTGGAAGATATCTTCGAGTACTTTTCTAACCGCTAAAGTATCGTAGTTTTTAATTCTTGGCCCAACCGTATAAATCGGATGATGCCCCATCACCATCTTCCACTTTACATCTGGCCCTGCATTTTTTAATGTGTCATCCAGCCATTTTAGTTGTTTCTCCGGATGCTGATCTTGCACCCAGGGTTTGTACTGCTCACTTTGATGAAATTCAGGAATCAGCGGACAAGTATCAATATAAATCATTAACACCTTTCCGCCACCTTTAATCGGTACCTCTTTTGAATAATAACGTGATGGCATTTTCCATCTTCGGCTGATTTTGCTGTACCTTACCTGCGCATCCGGATCTGAAATGTAATCGTGGTTACCTAAAATTGGATACCAATCCCATTGCAATGCGAAATCTGTGTAGATATTTTCGAAAGAATAATGCCACAGTGGATCATGTTCACTGGTAACCCCTTTTGGGTAGAAATTATCGCCCAATGAAATAATAAAATCATTGGAAAAATATCGCGGTAAGCACCTTCGTTACCTGCTTTAAATCCCCATTTGCCCTGATATTTACCAAAGCGGATCAAATCATTTCTGCGCCATCCTTCCCAGGCCAGTTCACGTCCGCGTTCTTCCAAAATCCCATCTAAAGTGATGGTGGTTACCTCTGCCGCTTTTGCACGAACACGTACCCTGTTTACCAGTTTTACTGCTTCAGCTGTTGATCCATTGGTTCTTAGTAAAGCTTCAGCTTTTAGCAGGTAAACGTCTGCCAACCTGAAAATCGGCATATCATTATTTTGAAAACGTGTACTGCTGTTTGTATTTGGATCAGGATAAAATTTTATGGAACGAACGCCTCTGGAAATACCACCCACTTCAGCGCCTACATCCATAGTTTGATCGTTGGTTAAAATGATTTCAGGAGTGAAATTTAATTGAGCTGAACCATTCATAATTGGCGTCGTGCCATCAGCCAGAAACTGTCTACCAGCAAGCCAGGTGGCGTTACGTACATCCCCAGGCAGATTAAAAGTATCATAAAACTCTTTTAAGGTACATTGTGCATTACTCGGACTAAAGGGAAGATTATATTTTGCCCTTAAAGTGCTGTGCAAAGTGTAGCGAGTTATGGCATTTCCGGCAGAATAATTGGCATCGTAAATGGCAGCGAAAATCGTTTCTGTATTGGCGCCATTGGTTGGAGAGAACAAAGTATTATAATCGCTCACTAAAGCCATGGATGTTCCATTGATTATTTTATCGCCATAAGTAATCGATTCGGCATACATCGGCCTACCGATATACTGTTGAGCATTAATATAAAGTTTTTGCAATAACGCATAAGCCATCCATTTTGTCGGGCGACCATAGAACTCAGCCGTTACGGTTGCAGGAGCCGATAATCCTTCTGATACCGCTAAAAGTTCTTTTTCGATATAGGCAAAGACTTCAGCTTTTGTAGATTGCTTAGGACTTTCAACGCTTCCAAAACTGGTAATCGGCACATTGCCAAACATGTCCATAATGTAAAAGTAGTACAAGGCCCTCATCGCTCTGATTTCATTTAAAAACTGAGTTTTAGTAGGGCTGTCTACCGATTTTTCGAGCAAATTCAATACCCTGTTACAATCACTGATGCCAGCGTAACCCCATTGCCAGGCACTTTGAACAATGGGTTGATCGGGTAACCAGTTATGTTTGTGCAAGGTTTGGTATCTGCCCTGATCATAATAACCCCCATTTCGGGCAGTAATAATGGCTTCTTCACTGGTCAATTCGTAAATCCGCCAAACATCGGTACCAAAACCTGAATTAAATTTTTGGTAGACCGTTCCGGTTGCAGCCACAAAAGCATCTGGCGTTACCGGAAAATTTTCACTGGTTAATTGCGATTCCACATTTACATCCAGTTTAGTACAGGCGCTTAATGTTAAGGCCATTAACGCCGCCGCTGTTATATATTTTTTCATGTTATATGTTGTAAATATTATAAGTTGAAGTTTAGTCCAAAAATTGCCGAACGGGTTTTAGGATAGAAATTACGGTAGTCAATACCAGGCGTTTGACCGGCCATGTTAATTTCAGGATCTACACCTTTGTATTTGGTAATGATGAATAAATTGTTTCCGGAAGCATACAAGCGCAAACTTCTGCTGCCTTTCATTTTAAAAGTGTAGCCTAAAGTTGCATTATCCAGACGCAGGTAAGAACCACTTTCCAAATAACGGTCAGAAACAAATTGAGCCTTATCATCATTAATCGATTCGGTAAGTGCTTCCTTCGCAATATTGGTTTGAAAGGCATAAATAGGCGCAGTCATATCGGCAAGTGTTGCATTTAAGATTTTATTACCATAAACACCACGGATGAAAAAATTAAAATCAAATTGTTTGTACCTGAAAGTATTGTTCCAACCGTACAATAATTTTGGTTGTGCAGAACCGGTAACTTCGAAATTTTCAAAACCGGTATTGGCTGTTGATGCATTTCCAGCTTTATCGTAAAACATCGATTTTCCTGCGGCATCTTTACCAGCGTACCTTAGCGTGTAAAAAGAACCTAAAGGCAACCCTTCTCTAATGATTTGATAACCCAAAGCACCTGATTGACCCCTGCCGCCTACACTTGCTGTATAAAATTCGCTGGCTTGAAATAAATCGTTTGAGATTGAGGTAATTTCATTTTTGTTGTGCGATAAATTAATCGCCGTATTCCAGCTGAAGTTTTTGGTTTTAACGGGCGATGTATTCAATATAAATTCGATACCCTTATTCGTCATTGCGCCAACATTTGCGGTCAACACATTAAAAGGATATTGTGTTGTTGATACTGAATACGGTGCGATCAGATCTGTCGTTTTTTTGTTGTACACATCAAGTGATCCGGAAACTTTATTTTTGAAAAGGCCAAAATCCAAACCAATGTTTAACGTAGCAGTACGTTCCCATTTTAAGTTGGGATTGTCATTTTGTGTCGGGCCAATTGCAGTTAACCATTTGCCGTTGGAGTAAAAATAAGAGCCACTTTGTGCGCCATAAATAAGTCGGGCGGTGTAGGCATCAAAACCAATTGAATTTCCGGAAACACCATAACCAGCACGTAGCTTTAAGTTATCAACAAAAGAAACGTTTTGCATAAAGGCCTCACGATCAATATTCCAACCTGCAGAAACTGAAGGAAACATTCCCCATCTGTTGTTAATACCAAAGGCTGATGAACCATCCCTACGAATGGTGGCCTGCAATAAATACTTGCCTTTATAATCGTAAATGGCCCTTCCATAAAATGAAATCAATCGCAGTGTAGAAATGTAATTGCTGCCATAATTTACTACCGTTGAGCCGTTACCATTACTTAATCCCAGGTTGTTCCACAACAAATCATCTGACACGAAATTTTGTCCTGAAGTTTGAAAACCATCGCCATTTCGATTTTCCTGCCACGAGTAACCAGCCAATAATTTTAAGTTATGATCGCCAAAGCTTTTATCATAGTTAAAATAGCCTTCAAATACTTTTTGTGTGTTTTTTACTGATGAACGTTCTGCGTAACCGTTAAATCCCTGCTTTAACATCGAAAACCTGTTATTGTACAGATTTTCATTAATCTGCTCACTTTGCATGGAAACCATTGCATTAAAATCCAATCCGTTTAAAATGTTAGCTTTAACGTTACCATTAATTAAGTAAAGATTGGTTTTGCCTTGGAAAGTATTGTTTTCAAGCAAGGCAACCGGATTATAATATCCCCCCGTCCCGGTTGTTCTGGTTGGGTCTTCATAAAAACTTCCATCTGCTTTTCTAACACCAACAGTTGGCAAATACGTAAACATATTGTTGTAAACCTGGCTTGCAATCCTATCATTTGTGGTATTGCTGTTGGTTAAATTCAAATTTATTTTCAGGCGGTTATTCAATAATCTTTGTTCCATATTGGCCCTGGCAATGAAGCGCTCCATTCCTGAACTTTTAATAATACCTTGATTATCAAAATAATTTAAACTGGCACCATATGATGAGTTCTCTCCACCGCCATTAAAATTCAAGTTGTGGTTTTGAGAAACACCTGTTCTGGTTACCTCATTAAGCCAATTGGTATTGCTTCCATCATCACTAATTTTATCCAATACCTTCCCATTGTCTCTTAAGTAAGTTCTTAATTCATCGCCTGTGGCCATTTCAATACTATTGGAAATAGTTTCAGTTGCCCCATAAGCGCTGTATGAAAGTTTCCCAAGCCCTTTTCCCGAGTTTTTGGTATTCACCATGATAACACCGTTCGCTGCTCTTGAGCCATAAATTGCCGTTGATGAGGCATCTTTTAGCACCTCCATACTTAAAATATCATCCGGTGCTACCAGATCGATCGATGCCCCTGGAACACCGTCAATCACATAAAAAGGTTCTTGTGCGCCTTCCCTAAAACTCGATGGACCACGCAAAATTACGGCAGGTTTATCAGTTGGATTACCGCTTCTGGTAATATTCAAACCTGCCACCTTACCTTGCAGCAACTGTCCGGGAGAACTCACTACACCCCGGTTAAATTCTTCGGGTTTAATGGAAGTTACGGCACCGGTAATTTCGTTTCTTTTGCTTTTACCATAACCAATTACCACTTCCTGCAAATCATTTGACGCTTCTTTTAATTTTATGCTCAAAGCAATTTGCTGACCTGAGGTAACGGTATACCCCGAAAGCGTATCAGATTTAAAACCGATGGAACTGAATATAAAACGATATGGACCACCAGGGGCAATATTTGAAAAGCTAAATAATCCGGTACCTGATGAAGTTGTTACCGCCGATTTGCGTGTTTTTTCATGCTCCGCTTTAACGGTTACTCCAGGAATCCCCTGCCCGGAAATATCCAGAACAATTCCTTTAACAGGTTGCTCCTGTGCCAAAAGTGGACTTGCCCAACCTACAATGCCGAGGCATAACATACGTTTTAGCATTTTTAATCTTTTTGAATACATAATAATTTGTGTGGATGCTGTTTGGTTATATTAATTGGATTTTTGAATAAAAAATTCGTTTTCTGATACCTTGGTAAAAGTCATGTTATTGATGAGGCATATTACCTTAAGGATGTCTTCTGGTTGTTCCTTTTTTGTATCAACTCTACCTGTAAAAGTGATGTGATTGATCTCTTTTTGATCGGTACTGATTGTAATTCCATAAGCTTCATGCAACAGGTTGAATACTTTCGCTAATGGAATATTTTTCATATTAATCACAGCGCCTTCATGTGAAATGGTTTCTGTAGGGGCTTTAACTAATTTTATTGGGTTGATGAATTTGGCAGATTCCAGATCTGGATCATACATTAAAGTGGTTCCAACAGTGGAAATGTAAGCCACTGGTCTTTTGCTTTTAACATTTGCTACAACAATCTTCCCGGTGTGCAGCTTAACAGAAATAGTTTTTCCTTTAGTATTTATAGTAAAAGATGTGCCAAGGGCAGTAGTTTTTAAAGCACCTGAATACACGCTAAATGGTCTTGCAGTGTTTCTCTTAACTTTAAATTTTGCTTTACCGGTTAAATAAACATCACGCAGTTTTTGATTGAAGGCGCTTTTAAATTTAATACTAGAATGTGGATATATCGTTACCAGTGAAGCATCTGGCAATTGATAATTTAGTGTTTTTTGATCGGCATTATTAATGGTTTTCCAAGCATTTTCTGCTGCAACTGGTTTAATTGTAGTTTTGGCAACCGGATTGATTTCTAAAGGTTGGTTGCTAACATTGTTTAGACCTAAATACAATGCGAACCCTAAAAGCACCGTTACACAAGCCGCGGATGCATATTTACTGAACTGGATTAATTTGATTCTTCTGGTTTGCTTTTGCGCTTGCTTGGCGAAAATTTCGTTGAGCACAAAACGATGCATCTCTTCTGATTTGGCAGAAGATAATGCCTCATTCGATTCAAAAGATTGCCATTGCTGATCACTAAAATTTTCTTGGATAAACACCTCATCACTGAGCTTGCGTTTTCTTCCTTTGTTTGGCTTCATACTATAATTACGTACGCCGCCCGGTTAGCCCTCACGAGTTAACAATAACTTAATATAACTACATCAATATGGTGAACATATAATGCTTCAACCGCGATAGAACCTTCCCAATATGGTTTTCTACGGTTTTGGTAGAGATACCCAGCATTTCAGCAATTTCAAGATATGAAAGTCCATTATCCCGGCTCAGGTTAAAAACCATTTTTCGCATTGGCGGCATCGCCTCTATTTCTTGCTCGAAATGTTTTAACATATCCTTACTTTCAATCATTTTCATCAAATTATCAGTGAAAGGATATTGGCTGGATTGTGTGTTGTATTTTAATCGGGTTGATTCTTTTCTCAGTTCATCAATCATAACCTGCCGAGCCATACCAAAAAGCTGAACATTTAACGCTGTTGTTTCACTCAACGAATTTCTTTTCTCCCACAAACGGATAAAGCAAAGCTGAACAACTTCTGTAGCAATATATTCTGATTGTGTTTTCTTAAAAACAAACTGATAAATCTGCTGGTGATAACGGGAATATGCCTCATTAAAAGCTGGCAGTTCTCCTGCCCTAATTTCGCGTTTCTTATCTTGGATCATTGAAGCCACAAAATTATAGGCTTACACGCGAAGGTATTTTAATTTAATATTATCAATATGTAAATTCTCTACCTGATAAAATAATTGCAGATGTAAAAAAAATCGTTCTACATTACCTATTTAAGTTGAATTCATTTATGGTTGTAAATAGCTGGCTCCTTATAAAATAAATAGCACTTAAACTAAAGTTAACTCACAGTTTATAATGTCCCTGTAAATTTGCCGATGTTATGAAGTTGTCGTCAGATAAGAGTTTAATGGAATTGGTTAAAGCTGGTAACCATATTGCATACACTAAAATTGTAAACAATTACTGGGAGAAACTTTACAAACACATTTGGATCAGAATAAAAGATGATGACATTGCTAAGGATTTTGTGCAAGACATATTTTTAGGATTGTGGAAGAACAAAGAAACGGTTTCAACAGACCAAGAAGATAGCCTGGCATCTTATCTCTTTACAGCAGCCAAATATATCATCATCAATCACTTTTCAAGGCCAAACATCGCCATTCCAGATGAAGAGGCATTAATTTTAGCCTTAAATACTCCATCAGGCATCACTGCAGATAGCGACATTTTAATTGTCGAATTGCAAGAACTTTTAAATAATGAAATAGATAGCCTACCTGAACGACTGCAAGTTCCTTACCGTTTAAGTAGAGAGCAAGAATTATCGATCAGAGAAATTGCGCAAAAACTTTCCGTATCAGAACAAACCGTAAAAAACAACATCAGTTCGGCCTTGAGTACCATTAGGTTTAAACTTGGAAAATACCATGCAGATCATACGGTACCATTTATTCTTGCGGTTGCTTCCATTATGCATCACAAATAAATTGATGATTCGATAACATTAATTTAAAGTACCTACTCCCTTTTGCTGTGATATCTCTAGTAACGATGTCACAAACAAACCAACAAAAAGCACTTAAAAAAATATTAAAATCATCACTTAATGGTAAGCTGGATGAGGAAAAACAGAATGCTATTGATTTATGGTACAATCAACTTGGCGCAGAAACCTTACCCATTCTACCACTTGAAAATCCAGAACAGCAAGCACAATTAGAGCGGAGTATAAAAAATGGCCTCAATCAAAAAGCATTAAGCAAGCTTGAAAAAAGAAGTGCTAAAATTCAGCTGAACTATATCAAGTATGCAGCGATATTTTTCTTTTGCCTAATCCTCGGAATTCAGGGTTATCACTTTTTTAATACTGATAAAAGGTTGGCAAAAGCCGTTACCTATTCATCTAATCGCACCGCTGCAAAACTAGTAACCTTAAAAGATGGATCGAAAGTATTGCTGAATGTGAGTAGCCAAATTACAATTGATAAAGATTTTGGCGTAAAAGACAGGAGAATTACTTTAACCGGGGAAGCTTTTTTTGATATCGCAAAAGATAAAAGAAAACCTTTCGTAATACACACAGGCAAAATTGATACAAAAGTTTTAGGTACATCATTTAATATCAATGCCTATCCAGACCGCGATAAAATTAAAATTGGCGTAATAACTGGAAAAGTGAGTGTGCTTGATCGTAAAAGCGCAAAACAACTCGCATATAAAATGACTAGTGGCACCACGTTAAGTTATTACATAAAAAATAGTAAAACGGTATTAAGGGATGAAGACTTATCGCTTATATCTGCCTGGAAAGATAACAGACTTTTTATTGACAATGCCACTATAGTTGAAATCCGTAGTCAGCTGGAAAGATACTACCATGTAAAAGTTGTGCTTCACAACAAAGTGCACAACGGGAAACGCTACACCATCCATTTTGATAAAGACCCTGCAAACAGGGTGATGCAGATTCTATCTATGTTAACGAAACGGAAATTCATTTATCAAACCAATCAAATCATAATTAAATAAAATGAAATAAATACCCCTAAAACGAAAAAGCCGAAAATGCGCTAACATTTACGGCTTAATTTGAGCATTGCAGCAATGCTCATGATTTCCAATGAAATGCTACATCACATTAAAAATATATTCAAATATGCAAAAATATTACCTGGGTTCCAAGAGCCCAAAATGGTCACTTTTTTCCTTAAAAATGAAGCTAACAATCGTATTGCTTTTCCTTTCCAACGCATTGCTATATGCCAATATTTCAGCAGGGCAATCCATGAACGAAGTTAAAATTGATCTCCATGCGAGAGACATTACTTTTAGAAAAATGCTCGATTTGATTGAGCAAAAATCCAATTTTGTTATTGGCTACGAGATGAACAGTCTTTTAAATGCAAAAATATTTTCAATTGATGCGAAGCAGCAAAGTGTTGCGCAGGTTCTCAACTCGTTAATAAAAAACAACAATGTAGAAATCCGCCAGATTAGTGATAAATACATCTTGATTAATAGTAGAAAAGTATTGCCCCCAATGGTTGTTTCGGGTAAGGTTACTGATAAACGAACTGGAGAAACATTGCCCGGCATTAGCATTAAAGTACAAGGGAGTAATGCTGCTACCCAAACCGACAGCAAGGGTAACTATCGTCTGACTATCCCGACCGATCAACAGGATGTAATTGTTGAGGTGCGATCAATTGGTTATAAAACCAAAACGTTTACCCTGGCCAGAAACTCAGCCAATGAAACATTAAATGTTCAATTGGAAGAAGATCTTTTGGGTTTGGATGAAGTGGTTGTAACCGGACAAGGAATTGACGTAAGTAAAAGAAGGTTATCATCCAATGTAGTGAGTATTTCAGAAAAAGATATTCGTGATATCCCGGCTTCGCGGATAGACCAATTATTGCAATCCAAACTCCCTAATGCGCAAATCCGTTTAACGGGCGGACAAGCAGGTGCAACTTCAATTATCAGATCGAGAGGTGTAAACTCAGCTTTTATCAGCTCTACTCCCATCATTTATGTTGATGGTGTTCGCATGGACAACCTCAATACCCGAGCAGCGCTTGGTGGCGGAAGCGCTCAAGGTGCAGCCATTAGTTCAATTTCTGATATCCCGATGGATAACATTGAGAAAATTGAATTTGTAAATGGTGGTGCAGCAACAACTTTATATGGTTCTGATGCTGCAAACGGTGTAATCCAAATCATCACTAAAAAAGGTGGTGCAGATAAAACAGACATTACTTTGGAAACTCAAATTGGCGCAGAAACATCGACCAATGATTATCTGCACTTTAAACGAAGCAAAGATTTATTGTTTCAAGATGGTTTTTATCAAAAACATAACCTTGCCCTAAATGGTGGCAACGGAAAATTTGGTTACAGTTTCTCTGGCGGATACCAGAATAGCACAGGTACGCAAATCTATAATCAAAACAGCAACCAACGTATTGATTTAAGAACCGGGCTTCGAGCCTCATTGGGCGAAAAAGTGAGTTATGAAAGTTCGTTTAGTTTCATCAACAACAAATATAAAAGAAGCCGAAACGGTAACCAGGGTGGTTACACAGGCCTTTGGTTTGCAGAGAGTGGTGCATCATCTATTACAGGGCCAAGATTTAAAAGTGATTTGGATGCAATGACTGATACGGAATATGCTGCAATTAAAGCATTTGTTGATCAGGCTGAAGCTTTACAAGATAATGGAATAACGATCAACAGGTTTCAAACATCACAAGTATTTAAATATCAGCCAATTAAAAATTTAACTTTTAAGGCTACGGGCGGGGTTGATTACAGGGCGCAAAGACAGCAAATTATCACCACCAATAAATACCTATCGCACACCACCAATACATCCATTACTGATCAAGGCAGTATTGATAATTTTGACCGTAATTACTTTGGCTTAACTTTTGAATTTAACGGGCAGTATGAAGCAAAAGTTGGCGACTTCTCTTTCATCACTACCGCAGGTGGACAATTTTTCAGAAATGAAGATCATCAAATTCAATATACAGGTACCAACATTAGAGATGGAGCGCAAACCATTAATATTGCTGCAACCAGAACGGGCGATGAATATTATTCGGCGGTAACCAGTTATGGTATTTACCTGCAAGAAAATGCTGGCTACAAAAATAAATTATTTTTGGATTTAGGTCTCCGTGGCGATGGCAACTCTGCTTTTGGTAAAAACATTGGTATTCAATACTATCCAAAAGTTGGTTTATCGTACATTCCAAGTGCCGAACCTTACTTCCAATCTATTGCAAAAGTTGTTTCTTCAGCCAAAATTCGTGGTAATTATGGTATTGCAGGAAATTTTCCTACGCCATTTGCAAATGAACGCACCATAGCATTTGTTGGTTTCAATGGTGCTCAGGCAGCATCTTTTGGTCAGCCAGGAAACGCAGATTTAAAACCGGAAAAAACGACCACCATTGAAGCTGGCATTGACTTGGGCTTTTTAAATGACAGGGTTATTTTATCTGCAGGATTTTATCACTCCATTACGAATGATGCTCTATTTGTAGTGCCACCAGCCCCATCAACAGGAGAAACGAGTCAACTGCAAAATGTTGGCAGAATATTAAACCGTGGATTGGAATTTAACACGGTACTTACGCCGATCAAAACAGCCAATACCAGTTTAAGATTTAATCTATCTGTAAATACATTGTACAATAAAGTATTAAGTTCTGGTGGTGCGGCGCCATTCAACATCAACGGTTTTAGTGCCCGAACGGTACAAACAGTCGTTCAGGAAGGTTTACCTATCGGATTTATTAGAGGTAATTATGGCGTTTTTAATGAGCAAGGCTTATTAGTAAGTACTACAGCTCAAGAAAATTTAGGCACAACTATCCCAAATCTGTTTGGCAGCATGGGTATGAATTTCCAATACAAGGCCTTTAATTTCTTTGCAAATGCCGATTATCAAAAAGGTGCGAATGCCGTTTCGTTTGATAGACAGTTCAGATTTAATTATGGAACATCGACCGAAGGAATACCGCAAGCAGAAATAGACAAAAGTGGCCGTACCAGATGGTTGGATGTAACCAATATGTTTGTGGAGAAAACAGATTTTATCAAAATCAGAACCATTGGTATAGGCTACAATTTTAAACCCACTTTATGGAATGGGGCAATCAAAACCGTTAATATTGGTTTTTCTGTAGTGAATCCATTAAATTTTTCTACATCAAGTTTCGATCCTGAAGCAACCATTAGTGGTAGTTCGCAAGGACAAAACGGTGCAACCACCGGAGGAATTTCTTACTCTACCTACTCTGCACCACGACAATTTGTTGGCTCACTTAGAATTAACTTTTAACATCAAAAGACATGAAAAAAATTAGCAAAAATATTTTTATTGCCTTAATACTTTCTGCTGCCCTTTTGGGATGTAAGAAAGATAATCCAAACATTACAGACGACGTGTATTTAACCACAACAAATGTAACCACCACCTGGCTTACAGGGCTAAGAAGGCAAATGGCCTTGGTAATGAACCAAACCATTACCAATACAGAATTGGTATCTGATAATTATTTCAATAATAGAACTTTAAGTAACAAGGTTTTCGATATTCCACAAATTGATAATTTTGATTTGGATGTAAATACCATTCAATCATCGATACAAAGATTACGTGAACTTTCTGAATACGGTTTATCAACAGTTGTAGCTGCCGATGCTACGACAACAAATAATCAAAAAGCAGAAATGCACTTTATAAATGCCTATTCACATTTACTCAGTGGCGAACTTTTTGTCGGTTTACCAGGATCAGCAAAAGGTGTTGTGCTTACACCTGCGCAACACTATTCTATTACCATTGCCGAGTTGGATTTAGCTATTTCATTACAAAGTGATGCAAATGAAAAACTGGCCTATACTTTATTAAAAGCTAGAGTTTATTATAATTTAGGTAATGCCGCCCAAGCCAGGATATTTGCCACTGCGGCAATGGCAAATCCACTATTATTAAAACAACAAGCGTTTGATGGGCAAAATGGAGCGGCAAATACTTTTCAAACCTATTTATTTTCTTCAACCACAAATGAATTTGCACCCTTGCCACGCTTGGATTTTCTTGATCCTAAGTATTACAACACCGGTACCATCGCACTCGATCAAAAACCGGTAAGCTATATAAAATCAGAGGAAGCTTATTTAATCGTTGCAGAAATTCAGGCATCGCAAAATGACTTTTCGGGCGCACAAACTACTTTGAGAAATTTATTAAATGATGTGGTAGCGAAACGCCCAATTGTATCTTTAAACGACACCAAAGAAACCCGTAATGGTGGTAACAGAAATGATTATCCATTAACTGCTGCAAAAGTAAAATTCGATGCGAATGATATAGAACGCAATGGTTATGTGTTGAACAGGAAAGTTGCAAACATTAATGTTTCAACCATTTCTGGTACAATGGTAACAATTAATGAAATCAACAATGCTACCACACAAGATGCGTTACTATACCTGATTTACAGACTTAGACAGGAAATTTTCATCGCCGAAGGCAGAAGAATGACTGATTTAGGAATTAAATATCCGGTATCACAAACAGAGCAACTGAATAATTCGAATGTTAAACCTGCAGATTTAGTTGCACAAATCCCTTCTTTTATTCCTTTAGCCAGAGGCATGGATGATTTTACCAACAATTTAACTACAGGCGTGGTAACCATGAAATTCGATATGAATAAAGTACTCGTTGCGAATAAAACCGCCAAAGAAATTTTTCCATTCATTAACTAATCATCAAAATGAGATTTAACTTATTAAAATATATTGGATTGGCTTTATTCGCTACAGCGACTGTCCAGGCAAATGCCCAAACTACCAAACATGTAATTCTTGTTAGTATTGATGGCTTTCGTCCTGATTTTTATATTGATAAAACCTGGCCTGCCCCTAACCTGCAACAATTGATGGAAAAAGCATCGTACGCCAAAGGGGTGCGTTGTATTTTCCCGAGTGTTACTTACCCATCGCATACTACTTTAATTACTGGCACTTTCCCTGCCAAACACGGTATTACTTACAATACCATGCCCGATGAGAAGAATAATTACGTATGGACAACCGACAGTAAAAAAATAAAGGCTGAAACTTTATGGCAAGCTGCCAGGAAAAACGGCATGAAATCAGCTTCTATTTCCTGGCCAATTTCCGTTGGTGCAGAAATTGATTACAATCTACCCGAAATTTGGTCGGCCACGAATATGGCAGATCGTAAAAGTGCCATCTCTAAATTTGCCACACCAAAGGGCTTGTTAGAGGAAATGGAAAAATTTGCCATAGGCGATGTAGAAATGGAAGCATTGAACCTGAGTTCCCTTGCCATGGATGAGAACAATAGCAGGATGGCCGCTTATATTTTTCGCAAATACAAACCTGCTTTATTGAGCATACATATTGCGGGTGTTGATGGAGCCGAACACAAAGAAGGCAGATCAGGCGCAGGTGTGAATAAAGCAATTGCCGCAGCAGACCATGCGGTAATGAATATTTTAGATGCCGTAGAAAGATCAGGTTTAAAGGATAGCACAACAATTATCATCACCGGTGATCATGGGTTTGTTGACTTAGAGAAGACACTTTCTCCTAATATTTGGCTTACGGAAATTGGTATCGACAGTAAGGTGGGTAAGGATGAGCCTGTAGCAAAATTTCAGACTGCAGGTGGTTCAGCTTTTTTTCATCTAAAAGATTTGAAAGATCAATCAACATTAGCCAAGGTTCGAGCTAAACTGGCTTCACTACCTGATCAATATAAAAAAATGTTCAGGATTGTAGAGCGTGATGAATTAAACAAAATTGGTGCAGATCCGCATGCCAGCTTCGCATTAGCTGCCGCAAAAGGGGTTTATATACAAGATGGATCAACAGGACAAATCAGTTCGCCAAGAAAAGGTGGCGCTCACGGTTACTTTCCAGATAGCCCCGAAATACGCACTGGCTTTATCATTGCGGGTGCTGGAGTTAAAAATGGTGTAGTTTTAGAATCAATCGGTTTGGAAGATGTGGCGCCTACCGTTGCTAAACTTTTAGGTTTTACGCTCACAAATCCTGATGGGAAAGCAGTTACAGCATTTTTAAAATAAGACTTTTCAATATTAACAAACAGAGCCTCAATCGCAATTGATTGAGGCTTTTGTTTTTCATAAATCCTTTATATTTTCAAAAAACCTCATAGCATAACATTGTATTAATACGCTATTAATATTTTCTTCCATACTTTGTACAGATTAATACCAGTTGGAAACGCTTAACAAAATTGAACAAGTAACATCATCAAAGCAAAGCTACCAAAGCGTAGAAATGCTTTATAGGAGATGGGCTTCCATATTAAAAAACTACGCCAATTATCTTCTAAATGATGATGAAACTTCATCCAGTATTGTAAATGATATCTTCATTAAAATTTGGAATACTGATCATGAAATGGAAAATGCCAAAGCGTATCTTTTTAAATCAGTTAAAAACGCATCCCTCAACCACTTACATAGCCAAAGTAAAAAAACTGTCAGTTATTTTGATACAAATGAACTCGCACTAATCTCTGATTTATCACAACCAAACGATTATATAATTGAAGAATCGGCACAGTTGATTTATCTACAGCAATTAATTTCTAAGCTCCCCGAAAAAAGGCAACTCGTTTTTAAAATGCACCGGATAGAAGGATTTAATTATAATGAAATAGCGGAATTACTTCAAATTTCTCCCCGAACGGTTGAAGATCATTTGGCAAAAAGCATGAAATTCATTCATGAGAATTGTCAGCAATTTTTTAATCATCACTTAACAGAAGCTTAACTTAAGCAGCCCGTATTTTTCGCTTTCAGATCTGTCTTTACCCATGAAGACATCAGCTACATGAAAGAAGAAATTTGGAACAATATTGTTAAACGGTTAAGCCATACAGAAAC
>SEDB01000276.1 GCA_004210715.1 Pedobacter sp. | reverse complement strand
GAAATAACTTAGTGTAATATCATAAAAAGATTTTTAAAAAAGCTACGCAAACGTTTGTCTGTTTTTTCAACCCATGGGTTTAATTTCACGAAGAAACTGATTTTGATACGGAAAATTCGTATTGTCGATAAACTTTTTTTAATAAAGGCGACAATCTTTCGATACTCAATCCACAAAACTGTTTTAAAGAAAAAACGGCAGTAACACTTCATTAATTTCCAATGAACTAATGAAGTGTTGCTGCCGCCGATTTAAGAAATTTTGTGGACTACCTTTTAGGCCAATAACTCTCCCATTCCAAACATTTTCAAGCCATGTTCATACTGAATTTTTGTAGCTTGATTTATTGCTTGTATAAATTCGCCTGTAATTGGGTCTACAACTGTTCTTAATGGTCTTTTACCTTTCTGCGAATCGATTAATTTAGCGATCGCATCTGCCACTTCTTGTGGGTTGGGGTTGTGGGTTTGAATAAGCCCACCAACTGCAGTCATCATTTTACCAGCAACATCTCCTATAGCGCCATAACCTTCAAGAACTGAATTATCTGATCCAGGATTATTCTTTTGCGACATTTCTGTAGGAAAAGCACCTGGTTCTAAGATAGCTACATCCACACCTAAGGGTTTAAGCTCAAAATGCAGGCCTTCGCTTAGTCCTTCGAGGGCGAATTTGGAAGCTCCGTATACAGTGGCAAACGGGAAGGAAATCCTGCCAAAACCACTAGTCACATTAATAATCAAACCGTCTGCTTGCCTTCGCATTGCTGGCAATACCTGTTTAATCAATCTCCATGGGGCAAAAAAGTTCACATCGAATACCGATTGTACATCAGCCGTAGTGAAACTTTCCGTCACTCCATTCATCGAATAGCCGGCATTATTGACCAGCACATCAATCACTCCCTCCCTCGAAAGAATTGTGTCAATTGCCCGCTTAACGCTTTGGTCATCTGTTAAGGCAACATCTAATACTGTTATATTTTCCACAGATGAAAGGGTATTTGCTTTTTCGGCATTCTTACCCTTTGTATCCCTCATAGTGGCGTAAACCTGATGTCCTGAGGTAGCAAGATTGCGGGCTGTCAGCCAGCCAAAACCACTGTTTGTTCCTGTTATCAATACTATTTTTTTGCTCATCGTTCTTTCTGTTTAAATGAATAATACAAATGTTGTCAACAGAAAGAAAAAAACATTTACCATTTGGTAAAAACCGGATCAACGGATATTTTTTCGAACTCTACTCAATGATTGCTGAGTGATGCCCAGATAGGATGCGACATGGGAAAGTGGGATGCGGTTAACAAGGGATGGAAAGTTTTCAATGAAAGACAAATAGCGACGGGTTGCATCTTCAGAAACCAATGGACTTCTACGTTCCATCGCCGTTGTTAAACATTTTTTAACAAGATTTGCTTTTATCATTTGAAAGCCTACGATGGTATTAGAAATATCATCCCAATCTTTTTTGGTAAACGTAAGAACTTTACAATCGGTAACCGCTTGTACATATTCATAAGCTTCCACCTGAGATTCAAATTTCTCATTATCAACTACGAAGTTACCCTCATCAATAAAATAATTAGTGATTTCTTCACCTTTGTTGTTGTAATAACAAAAGCGAAATACACCTTCTACCACAAACCCCACATACCTGGGTACCTTTCCTGCTTCAGAAAAATATTCGTCTTTTTTAAGTTCCAAAATTTTGGCCTTACTCAAAATAAGATCGATCTGTTGTTTATTCAGATCCCCAAATTGCAGAATGAGATCCACTAATGCTTTCATGAGTGAAATATAGGACTTAAGCAGTTTACTTCATTTACCAAATGGTAAAAAATGAAACTTCTCACACATATTCAATATGTAATTGACGCTTCAAAATTTAACATTTTAATCATGTTAATGATATCTAAAACTGATATATTCACAAACATGTACTGGTATGAAGATGAAATCAAGCACTTGGAGCATATTGCAGAATGGAAAAAACACGAACATCCAACCATTTTTTACGGAAGTTCTTCGATAAGATTATGGCACACGCTGGAGGCTGATTTTCCGAATCGAAAAACAATAAATCTTGGCTTTGGCGGCTCAACACTTGCCGGCTGTGTTTGGTTTTTCGACAGGATCATGGCGGATTATAACCCAAGTGCATTTATCTTTTATGCAGGCGATAATGATCTTGGCGATGGACGACATCCGGAGGAAATATTCATTTTCTTTTTGCAGCTAATGGTAAAAGTAGCACAGCATTTTGGCCCGATACCTTGCTACTTCATATCTCTGAAGCCCAGTTTGTCCAGATGGCATATGGCGGATCAGTTTAAATACACCAATAACCTCATCGAGAGTGAAATTATCAAACATAATGGCAATTGGCAATTCATTGATGTTTTTAAGAAAATGTTGGATAAATCGGGTAAACCAAATCCAGCCTATTATGATCACGACGGACTTCATCTTAGCGCTGCAGGTTACCAGTTATGGCAAACCATTATTCAAGAAAAATTAGGATAAGCATTACCGTTCGTTAATATTTAAATAACAGTTGCTGAGTAACTTCCACAAAGATTTTATACATGCATAGGGAATACCAAAAATGGTTCAGCGAGCAACTTGGCCGTGATATGGAACTGCTGATCTTTGGACATAGCGGAAGAGCCGTACTCCTATTTCCGACAAGAATGGCCAGGTTTTATGATTATGAAAACTGGGGAATCGTAAACGCACTCTCAACACAAATAGAAAATGGAGAACTGCAGCTTTTTTGTGTAGATAGTGTTGATGGAGAAAGCTTTTACAACCAAGCTGTATTTCCTTCGGTACGGATGGACAGGCACCTGCAATATGAGCGTTATATCATTGACGAAGTGCTGCCGCTCATGCATCAAAAAAACCAATCGAATTGGATAGAAACAGCTGGTTTTAGCATGGGAGCATATCATGCGATCAACCTATCAATGAAACACCCTCAGCTTTTTAAAAAAACCGTTGGCATAAGCGGCAGATATGACCTCACCGATTCGCCAGGACCTTTTAATGATTTATTGAACGGTTTTAGAAATGAACTCGTTTATTTTAATATGCCAGCACAATACTTGCCAAACTTGCACGATGACAACATTATTTCCAATATGAAACACATGGAAATTATATTGGCTGTTGGCGAAAAAGATCCATTTTTGAATAGCAATAAAAACCTGAGCGAGCAACTTTGGGCCAAGGGAATTTCCAATCATTTTTACACCTGGGATAATCATGCGCATCAACCTCATTATTGGCGTAAAATGGCGCCCTTGTATATTTAGCTTTTTACCATCGGGAAATTGGTTAAATTGCTGCGTTTATTCCTTCTGAGGTTTTTCAAATCAATATGGAACATAACTTTCCTGGAAACTTCCATCAGCAAATAGATCGATAACACCATATCCTGGAGCTGTTTC
>SEDB01000031.1 GCA_004210715.1 Pedobacter sp. | reverse complement strand
AAATCAGGAACATTATTGCCTATAGGAGTGAGCGCACCCAACCCTGTTACTACTACTCTTTTTAATTCCATTTATACTGAAAAAGCGTAATTCTATTTAACGTTTTTTTCCAAATAAGCGATTGCTTGACCAACTGTACCGATGGTTTCAGCCTGATCGTCAGGAATAGCTACATTGAATTCTTTTTCAAATTCCATAATCAACTCTACGGTATCTAAAGAATCTGCACCTAAATCGTTGGTGAATGAAGCCTCTGGCGTAACTTCGCTTTCGTCAACACCTAGTTTTTCTACGATAATAGCCTTAACTCTTGAAGCAATATCAGACATAATTTTATAATTTAATGGTTAAATAATTCTGTGCAAAGAAAAATAAATTCTTACAATTTTCAAATGTTTTTATTTCGACACCCTATTTTGGCTCTGAAATAACAAGCGAATATAGAATTAGTTTTTTAATTTCGTTCTGTAAATAATTTATTTCGACTTGAATAGAACTTACCTAAAATTAACCTTAGACCTTGATTTTATACTAATTGCGATCACAGCGCCCTTAAAAGACTATGTGCTTTGCCACAAAATTAATACGCGGCTAAATACGGAATTTGAGAAAATTGATGACCATGAAATATTTTTTAACATTGATGAACCAGCATGGTCTTTTTCGAAATATTACTTTTTTGTAGAACAAGGCGAGGTAGAATATTACTTAATTAGTAACAGAAGTAGCGATGGATTGCTCATACCAGAGATGGGAAATGTTGATTTTTTTATTATAATTAAAGAATTTATTGACAAGGAGGATCTTAATTATTTAATCAATGGATTAAACAAACTGCCTGATATTCAGGTAGCTGCAAAAATAGACCCAACCAAACTTAAGAGCAAGGAGAATTTGGTAATATAAAAATTATATACTTGGTGTATTAATTACACTATATTTGAGGGTTATAAACAACGAACTAAAAAACAAAATATATAAAATTTAATGCAGTTTAATTATTTTAGATAATTAATTAGCGCTTTCTGAAACTGCATTGCTAAAATCAATTAATTAAATGAAACCTTTTCATTCCAGAACTAAAATTGTAGCCACTCTTGGCCCAGCATCAGCAAAACCAGATGTATTATATAGTATGTTTAATGCAGGTTTAGATGTTTGTCGTCTAAATTTTTCACATGGCTCTCAAGCTGATCATCAAGCAGTTTTAGACACTATTCGTGATTTAAACAAGAAATACGATTATAACGTTGGTATTCTTGCCGATTTACAAGGTCCTAAAATTCGTATTGGCCTAGTAAAAGAAGGTGGAATAAACCTGATCAATGGTAAAACCACCATTATTACCACTCAAGAGTGTATCGGTAATGAGGAGCGTATTTACATTACTTATCAAAACTTCCCACAAGATGTTCAGGCAGGCGAAATCATTCTTTTGGATGACGGTAAGCTTCAAATGAAAGTTTTATCAACCAACCTTAAAGATGAGGTGGTTTGCGAAATCGTTCACGGTGGCATTTTAACTTCAAGAAAAGGGGTTAACCTTCCAAACACTAAAGTTTCCATTCCATCTTTAACTCCAGAGGATCGCGAAAACTTAGAATTTGTTCTTGAAAATGATGTAGAATGGATCGGCTTATCTTTCGTTCGTAAGGCTGAAGATATTATAGAACTTAAAAAGAAAGCATGATCACTACACCTCGCCCTACACGTGCAGAGGTGAATGATGTGGCTAACTCGGTATTGGATGGCGCTGATGCGGTAATGTTAAGCGGTGAAACTTCTGTTGGAGAATTTCCTTTAATCGTTATCGAAACGATGCAAAAAATCATTCAAAACATTGAACAAAACAACTATCCATTTAATCCTGATAAGTTTTTAAAACCAAAATCTCCTTCTTTTTTAAGTGATGCGATTTGCGATTCAGCTTGCTTCTTAGCTAAACAAACGAATGCTGTTGGTATTGTTTCAATGACATTAAGTGGTTACACGGCTTTCGAAATTTCGAGTCACAGACCAGAAGCTTTAACGTTCATTTTCACCAGCAACAGAGCACTTTTAAACGCAGTAAGTTTACTTTGGGGCGTTAGAGGTTTCTATTATGATAAGTGGGAAAGTACTGACAATACCATTATTGAGGTTAACGAATTCTTAAAAAGCAAGAAATTGGTTAAACAAGGTGATATTTTAATTAATACCGCAGCAATTCCAATTGAAGCTAAGGGCAAAACCAACATGCTGAAAATCACAGTTGTTGATTAATTAAAACCCTTTCAAAATATAAATGCTTCCAACCAAAAATTGGAAGCATTTTTTTTTGCCTGCTCACATCTGGTTTTACACGAGCTCTATATGTGTTATCATAAGGTTAATATTTTACCTGGCATAAATACCATTTTGGGTCGCAGTTTAGTCGGGTAGAATTGTCATGCATCCGAATGAGATCCGAATTAAACCCGTATTAAATCCATATTGAAGGAAAGCACTTTAGCCAGTTAGGTAAAACAAGAAGTAACCGAGAAGCAAACATCAAATAATTTGATTTGAAGATAATTGATCTTTTTAACACTGTTTATCGGCAAAAAATATATTTTTGCATTCCATTCCGGAGAGGTGTCAGAGTGGTCGATCGAGCACGCTTGGAAAGCGTGTGTACTTCACGGTACCGCGGGTTCGAATCCCGCCCTCTCCGCAAAAATGCCAGCTTATTCAGCTGGCATTTTTAATTTTATTACCTCCACAGTACTTCCCCTTTTACCATTTGTATTATTATTGCTAAATTAAACTGAAGTACTAAAACAGTATTAATTTTATCCCCAAGATCAACCAACTGACTATTATGAATAAATATTGGCTAACCATAACGGCCTTTGCGCTTTTTGCTTCGGCAAATGCCCAACAAAAGGTTTTAACTGAAAAGGATTATGAACATGCTGAAAGTTTTATGGCTTACAATACTGCAAAGTATATCGATAATGCCAGCGTTTCTCCAAATTGGCTTGAAGCTGATAAATTTTGGTTCACGCTTAAAAACGCAAGTGGAACACAAACTTTCTTAGTTGATCCTGAAAAAAAGACGAAAACACTTAGTACAGGAGCTGGTAACAGTGTGTCTTCCCCACCACCGCCAGCTCGAAGAAGAGGCGGAGGAAATGAAGTGCTGTCTCCGGATGGCAAAAAGGCAATCTTAATCAAGGATTACAACTTGTACGTGAAAGACATTGCTTCGGAAAAACTTACGCAATTAACTACTGATGGAATAAAGGATTACGGCTACGCGACCGACAATGCAGGCTGGAAACATAGCAATGCGCCGATATTACGCTGGTCGCCAGATTCAAAAAAGATTACTACTTTTCAACAAGACCAAAGAAATTCGAAAGATATGTATTTGGTTACCACAAATGTTGGAGCGCCAAAGTTAGAAGCATGGAAATATCCACTTCCTGGAGATAAAGCAATTGCAACAATTAGAAGAGTAATTATTGATGTAGAAAATCCCAAAGTGATTTCAATAAATGTTGCACCAGATCAACATCGTGGAACCTTAAGTGATGACATTTCAAGCAGTGGTACTTTCGACGATATCGACTGGAAAGCAGATGGTTCAGAAGTTGCTTTTGTGTCTACATCTCGTGATCATAAAAATGAAAAGTTTAGAATTGCCAATGCCACTACTGGGGCCGTACGCGAAGTTTTTGAGGAAACTGTAAAAACCCAATTCGAATCCGGGCAAGGAACCATCAATTGGAGATACCTTCCGGCAAGTAAAGAAATCATCTGGTTTTCAGAACGTGATAACTGGGGTCATCTTTATTTGTACGATTCAACTACAGGAAAAGTAAAAAATCAAATTACTAAAGGAAACTGGACAGTTACCCGATTGCTAAAAGTTGATGAGAAAACACGCACCCTTTATTTTATGGCAAATGGTCAGGATAAATTAAATCCTTACTTCGGTCATTTTTATAAAATTGGCTTTGATGGCAAAAAACTAACTGACCTTACTCCAGAACCTGGAAACCACATGGTTAGCTTCTCTCCTTCCGGAAAATATTTCATTGACAATTATTCTCAACCAGATGTGCCAGCTGTTGTAGCGCTGAGAGACATAACTGGCAAATTGATAACCGAATTAGCAAAAACCGATATTTCCAGACTAAGTGCAACCGGATGGAAAGCACCAACACCCGTTTCAGTAAAAGCGAATGATGGCAAAACTGATATTTACGGTTTAATTTTTACACCGAATAAAATGGAGGCTGGAAAAAAATATCCGGTGATCGATTATATTTATCCTGGTCCGCAGGGCGGAAGTATGGGCAGCTGGTTCTTTTCAGCATCACGTGGTGACCATCAGGCTTTGGCTGAACTGGGTTTTATTGTGGTGGTAATTGAAGGAACAAGCAATCCTGGCCGTTCAAAAAGCTATCACGATATGAATTATGGAAATATGGCAGAAAACACATTACCAGATCAGATCGCTGCCATTAAACAACTTGCAGAGAAATATCCCATTGATACTACGAAAGTTGGCATTTGGGGCCATTCGGGTGGTGGCTTTGCTACCGCAGCAGCGATGTTCCGCTATCCTGATTTTTTTAAGGTAGGCATCTCTGAATCAGGAAACCACGACAACAGAAACTACGAGGATGATTGGGGCGAACGCTACAATGGCTTAGCAGAAAATGTTGATTATGAAGCTCAGGCGAATCAAACTTATGCTAAAAACCTTAAAGGAAAATTAATGTTGGTTCATGGAATGATGGATGATAACGTACCGCCATACAATACCCTACTGGTTGTTGAAGCTTTACAAAAAGCAAATAAATCTTTTGATTTAGTCATTTTTCCAAATAGTGCACACGGTTACGGCAGCTATTCGCCTTACATGATGAGGAGAAGATGGGACTATTTTGTGCAACACTTATTAGGTGCAGAACCGCCAAAGGATTATAAAATGATGGGTACAACCCTTAAATAAATTAAAGAGGTTTCGATAATTCGAAACCTCTTTTTTTATAAACGTTAAGCTCTGTTAAACTTCCTCTTCGTAATTGGTTATCAACTAACTTGGCATAAAATGAGATATTTATTCATCATTACCCTAATCATTACATCCAATCAATTGTTTGCCCAACAGCAAATTAATGGACAGCTATTGGATCATATTTCGAAATTGCCAATTGAGAATGCGGTAATTACTTATGGAAATAAGGTAAATATTACTTCCAGTACAGGAAAATTTTCTTTCTCTAAAAATGCGTCGGTTCAATTGATCAAAATAAAAAAACTAGGCTACGAGGATTACGAACTGAATCTGAACCAAAATTTTAAAGATTTAGTTATAATGTTAAAATCTACGGTGTATAATTTAAATGATGTTACCATTTATGCTAAGCGGGATTACCTTAAAGATTCGCTTCAAATACGAGAGGATTTCGCAAAAGTTTTTGCCTATAAAGTGCCCACTATTAAAGATGTTTTGGTTGAAAAAGGATTACGCTATCCAACTTTTGGTTCCAACTTAGTTTCAAATTCCACTTCATCTATAGTAAGTCTTGATGTTTTAAAAACAGTTGGTTTATTAGGCAAAAATAAATCATCCATTTCAAAGCTTAAAAAAGTGCAGCTTCAGGATGAAGAAGCAAATTACATTAACCACAGATTTTCTCCGGAAAAAATCAGTTCCATTACTAAGTTAGAAGATGATTCCTTAAAAAGTTTTATCGACAAGTATCGCCCATCTTCAATAGAAATCAGACAAATGAACGATTATGAAATACTGATATATGTGAAAAAAAGTTTTACCGAATTTGTGAAGCCAAACAAAGACTAACTTTAAGAGTTAATAGTTTAAAGATCGATTTAAATGGGAAAAACAAGAGCGATAAATCATGTAATTATTACCGGAAGCACCGGAATGGTTGGCGAGGGCGTGTTAATGCAGTGCCTAAATAGTGCTGAAATAGATTCAGTTTTAGTGATCAATAGAAAACCTTGCGGTTATACTCATCCAAAACTGAAGGAAATTATTCATCAGGATTTTTTCAACTTTTCAGCTATTGAAGATCAATTGAGAGGCTATAACGCATGTTTTTTCTGCTTGGGAATTTCATCAGTAGGCGTGGATAATGATACTTATTATAGAATGACCTACACGTTAACGCTTCATGTGGCAGAAACATTAAGTAAGTTGAACAATGAGATGACTTTCTGCTATGTTTCTGGTAGTGGAACAAATTCTGAAGGCAGATTGAATTGGCAAAAGGTAAAAGGTAAAACCGAAAATGACCTTACAAAACTACCATTTGAACAGGTTTATCATTTCCGCCCGGGATTTATTAAACCAATTACCGGACAAAAATATGCCCACAATTTTTATAAATATATTAATTGGATTTTCCCGATTGGAAGGAAACTTTTCCCCAATGGTTTTTGTACGATGGCAGAACTTGGGAATGCCATGATCAATACCTTAAGCCATAACAACGAAAGAAAGATTTTAGAAGGAAAAGATATTATTTCGCTCGCTAATGAGCCATCTTAGAAATGAAAAACAGGCTATAGAAAATGGATCGTCGAAAGAGAAAATGTAAGAGGGAAAAACGGAAAATGGAATACTTACCAACCTTACATTTTCCCTCTTAAATCTTACATCGCAACTATTTCTTGTTGTCGTATTTACGCTGATTATCTTTATTTGAGGTTTGATCAGAACGCTGACCGCCGCCATTGGTAATGCCCTGGATTTTCTTATCCACTTTAACATCGTGATTTGCTCTGTCTGCTATCGAACTTCCTTGGGTTGTTGGGTTGTTCTTAGGTGTATTTACATTTTTCATAGTCGTAAATTTTAGTTAAACATTTATTCAAAGCGTTATTATATTAACTTTTGATTTTGCATTATGTTTTATTTTTTTTTTGCGGCCCATGCTTCTTTCACCCAATCTTGCCGTTTAAAACACAAGCCTTTGCTTATAAACCTGATTGCCGTGGAAATACTTTTTGATGATTAACGAAAAAGATCGCCACGTCTATTTGTTACAGCAATGACGATAATACGAGAACGACAGCACTGCAAAAAGATTGTAACAGAAAGCAGGACCACTGTTGTGATAGCATTACTGAGCGCCAGTTTTCAAAATTATTTAAGCGTACATGATAATCAGGAATTTCACAACTCATGCTGTTAAATTGTATTAAATCGATTACTTGGATTGGTTTTTGTTTTATTCGATTATTACTTATTAATTTAGCCGTTACAACAAAACAACGTGAAAAAGAACTTAATCCTAATTGCAATATTATGCATTGCTACCTTTTCTGCAAATGCGCAAAAGCCAACATATTTAGAAATGCTGGCCAACCAACCTAAATGGGTTGATTCTGTTTTTAAAAAATTAAACCGTAGAGAAAAAATTGCGCAAATGTTTTTTGTGCGAGCGCATACCAACCTGGGGCAAAAATATATTGATTCAGTTGGTTTGGTCATTAAACGAGAACAACTTGGAGGTGTAATCTTTTTCCAAGGAGGACCGGGCAGACAGGCTGCAGCAACAAACGCTTACCAAAAAGTGAGTCGTGTACCTTTAATTGTGGCAAATGATGGCGAATGGGGATTGGGTATGCGATTAGACAGCACGATTTCTTATCCTTACCAAATGACTTTAGGTGCCATTCAAAACAGAGATTTAATTTACAGAATGGGACAGGAAGTGGCTAAAGATTTTAAGCGCCTTGGCATGCAAATGAACCTCGCTCCTGATGCCGACATTAACAATAACCCGAAAAATCCGGTAATTAATTATCGTTCTTTTGGCGAAAACAAATACAATGTGGCCACTAAAACCGCATCATATATGAAAGGTATGCAAGATGGTGGGTTATTGACAACATTGAAACATTTTCCTGGTCATGGTGATACAGACGTAGATTCTCACTACGATTTGCCCCAATTAACTTTTAGTGCTGCCCGTTTGGACAGTTTAGAAATGTATCCATTTAAAGAATTGATTAAACAAGGTGCATCGGGTGTGATGATTGCCCACATGAATATTCCTTCGTTGGATAATACGCCAAATTTACCATCTACATTATCGAAACCAATTGTTACCGGTATTTTAAAGCAACGCATGGGCTTTAAAGGTTTAATTATTTCTGATGCCATGGATATGAAAGGTGTTGTTAAATATTTTAAAAACGGAGAAGCCGACGTGATGGGGATTGTTGCTGGAAATGATATTTTAGAGCTTTCTGAAAATAGCGACCGGGCAATTAAATTAATTAGAAAAGAGATTAGACATGGCAAAATTGACATGAAAGCCATTGATGAAAGCGTTAGGAAAATCTTAACCGCTAAGTATTGGGCTGGCTTAGCCAATCGCGATACTGTGGTAACACAGGGCATTATTGCTGGCGTTAATCGCAGCGGTAGCAACGCATTGGTGCAAGAGCTGGCAAATGCTTCTGTAACCTTACTGAAAGGGAAAGACTATATCAAAAATATGGTTCCAATTAGAAGAACAGCGATTATCAGCATTGGCGTGCCAACGGTAACCCGATTTCAGAAAGAAATTTCTAAAGGATTCTATAACTCTGTTTATTATGTTTTGGATAAGGATGCAACCGCTGCACAAATTTCCAACGTGGCCCGAGAAATTGGCGCATTTGATCAAGTAATTGTAGGTATTCATGATAGCCGTTCGAGACCAGGTAACAACATTCCATTAAACGCTGGGCTTAAGAATTTCATTAAAGAATTATCTACTAAGAATACGATTTTTTCATTGTTTGCAAATCCATATAATTTATCAGCTTTGCCAGGCTTGGAGAATAGTAAGGGCTTAGTAGTTGCTTATCAGAAAGAAGATTACATGCAGATTTCTGCAGCAGCAGTGATTAACAA
Organism: Pedobacter sp.; assembly: GCA_004210715.1. Taxonomy (GTDB): domain Bacteria; phylum Bacteroidota; class Bacteroidia; order Sphingobacteriales; family Sphingobacteriaceae; genus Pedobacter. The sequence goes on along the minus strand of SEDB01000031.1, from coordinate 11,474 downwards.
CAGACTGGTTCCGAAAGGAAAGTTACCAGTGAGTATTTTACCAAATTACAAGTTTGGTGATGGGTTGTAAACGCTTTCCTGAAAGGGCGTGTTAAGTCAGGTTTATAATTTATTAGAAATGTCAGGTGATTCATCTGGCATTTTTTATTGCATTTAATCTTCATCTTTTCGACTGGAGCACAGTGGAAAGGATAAATCATTAAACCAGAGTTTGGAATTTAAAAGATTTATCGGCTGCGCTCTAAATGACGGTTTTTTATATATTTCCAAAACTTAAAACAATTCTACACTTTGAGCCATTATCTATTTATAAAACTTAAAGTTATGATAGATCCAAAAGACGAAGATTATTCGAACGATCCGAACGATGCCCTACGCAGAGAGGACGATACAGAATATATCAATGAACTAGATGGCGATGATACCAATATTGAGCACGATAAAGATATGTTGGAACAAGCCGATGAAGCATCAAAAGCATCATACGAACTAAATGTTGATGACCTAACTGAGGACGAAGACGATTTAGATGACTAAATAAAAAGCCGCAAATTTTCAGTTTATGAAACTTTGCGGCTTTTTCGCTTTAAGCTTTTACCCTTAAGCTTACTTAGCTTTAGGTTTATAAGTTTCAGGATCAACTGCGGCTACTGTCCAGCCCTTTAAGAATGATATGGTTTTCTTAACATCGTGACCCACTTTCTTTTTGCCATTGGCGCCAATTTCATCGGTTTCCAAATATCCTGAATTCTGGATATGCAAAACTTTCCCTTTTCCATCCAAAACTACAAATACCGGGTAGCCAAAACGATTCGGGAAACCTAAATATTTCATAGCTTCATCATTGTGATGGTCTTTATCCCAATTTACCAAAACGAATTCATAGTTATCGTTAATCGTTTGTTTTAAAACGGCGGTGGTATCAACCAAATGATGAAAGGCAATACACCAAGAGCACCAATTTCCACCTACTTGAACCAAAACATGTTTATTTGCTTTAGCTGCTTTTTCGGTAGCAGCTTTGATGTCGGCCATGGCATTTGCCTCAGGATTATAAATATGAACACCCTCGGTTTTAGTCTGGCTAAATGCGGCTGTTGATATAAACATTACAGCCAATATTGCGAATAATTTTTTCATGATTTTAAGAATGATGCTGCAAAAATAATAAAGTCGACCAACTTAATAGATTACTAGCAAATTCTTTACAGAAGGAATACATTCTACAAAAGCATATCTTTGCCTGGTTATGGATTTTTTAGACATACATACACATAAAGCGGCACAGAGAAAAGGCATAATAAGCATTCAAAGCTTATCACTAACCAGTGATATTTTTTTGGCAATGCCCAAAACCAAGCCTATTTCTATTGGTCTGCATCCCTGGTACGCCACACTTGAAAAACTCGAAATACAAATGAAATATTTATCAGTTTTGGCAAGACAACAAAATGTGAAAATCATTGGCGAATGTGGGTTAGATAAACTAAGGGGAGAAAATTTGCAGGATCAAAGCATTATTTTAGAACATCAGATTGCATTGGCAGAAATGCTGAACAAACCGATCATGCTACACTGTGTTAAGGCCTTTGCTGAATTGATAGAAATAAAAAAACGCTTAAATATCAAAGTGCCTATGATTGTTCATGGCTTTAACAAAAACAAAGAACTCGGAAAGCAGTTAATACAAAATGGATTTTTATTATCATTTGGAACTTCAATTCTAAAAGAAAATTCTGGAGCGCAACAACTCATGGAGGAAACTGATAATTTCTTTTTGGAAACTGATGATGCAGAGATTTCAATTGAAGAAATCTATCAAACGGCAGCCAATTTGAAAAAATGTTCGGTTGATGAAATGAAAGCGCTTATTTTTGCAAACTGGAATAAATTGAAATTAATTTAGCCGTTCTACTTTTTACTTTACACTTTTTTACTTAAAAAAATGTCTGATACAAGCTGGCTTTCACGCTCCGCCCTTTTAGTGGGAAATGATGGAATTGATAAACTGCAATCGAAACATGTTTTGGTTATCGGTTTGGGTGGTGTAGGATCATTTGCCGCAGAATTTATTTGTCGTTCTGGTATTGGCGAAATGACTATTGTTGATGGTGATGTGGTTGATCCAACTAACCGAAACAGACAATTACCAGCCTTGGCTACGAATCATGGGATAAGCAAAGCAGCAATTATGCAGGAACGCTTATTATCTATAAATCCAGAGCTAAAATTACATGTGGTAAATACCTTTCTCACTCCAGAAAAATGCAGAGAAATTCTGGAGTCGAAATTCGATTATATTATGGATTGTATCGATAGCGTGATGCCGAAAATCACATTGCTTTCTACAGCTTTAGAAAAAAACATTCCGATTGTAAGTTCAATGGGTGCAGGTGGGAAAATGGACCCAACAAGATTGAAGATTGCCATGTTGCCCGATACTTACCAATGTGTATTTGCCAGCTATGTACGTAAAAGGCTTAATAAACTGATGGGTGCAGATAAAATAAAAGCAGTTTTCTCTAACGAAGAAATGGATAAAAACTCGATGATTATGACAGATGGAAGTAATTTCAAGCGTTCTGCTTACGGAACCGTTTCTTATCTTCCCGCCGCTTTTGGTGGCGCATGTGCATCAGTCGTTATTCGCGATTTACTAGGCTTAAAAATAGAAATGTCTGAAAGACCTGCGAGGATCAGTCATAAGGTTTTAGCGAAGAAGAAAAAGAAAAGTTCTTAAATCTTTAAACCAATTTCTAATATCCTGATTTCGGGAAAATTTTAAATTGTTGTATGTTAGGTTTGGAAAAAGAACCATCCCGCCTTACAGGTAGCTTCAATAAAACATACAGAAAAATGCAAAATTCTGATAATCTAATCGCTAGTTCTGCACTCCGCAATTCCCCTCCTCCGGAGGGGTGTCCGCAGGACGGGGTGGTTAGTAATCCGGCATCTAAAAACTATTACGTGATTAACGATGTAATTGTCTACCATCAACCAAAATTAAACCTGCCTTGTAATATAAAACTAAAAGATAAAGCCAAATCATTACGCTACGCAGAAAACTTGCCCGAAGTTCTATTCTGGATGCAAATAACGAAGAAGAGATTTCATAAAATAGATTTCGATAGACAGAGGATTATTGGAAATTACATTGTAGATTTTTACATTAAAAAATTAGGCCTGATCATCGAAATTGATTGCGCAAGCCATGATGATAAAGAACTTTATGATAGGGCAAGAGAAAAATATTTTATTTCCTTAGGATTGAAGATTTATAGAATTTCTGTTGATGATGTGATGAAAAATATGGATTTTGCACTTATGGGATTGGAAAATTATATTATTGATGAATATACATAATTGTTTATTTAAAATGAGAAATGACCACCCCGCCTTACAGGCACCCCTCCAAAGGAGGGGAATTAAAAATAGCAGAAAAACCCAGCTAAAAAAATGCAAAGACCTAATAACACATCTGCAAGTTTAGGCACCCAGCATTCCCCTCCCATGGAGGGGCGTCCGCAGGACGGGGTGGTTACCTTAAAAAGATAAAATATGCCACAACCCGTAAAAATTCTTCAAGCTTCTGCCGGATCTGGTAAAACGTTCAGTTTAACTGCCCATTACCTTACTTTATTGTTTTCGGGAGAAAATAAATACCGCGAAATTTTAGCAGTAACCTTTACCAATAAGGCTACTGAGGAAATGAAAACGAGAATTTTAGAAGTCCTCGTGGGGTTGGCTCAAGGAAATCCATCAAAGAAGATAGACGATTACCGTAAATTAATTTTGATTGCCTACCCTGGGTTAGAAGCTGAAAGTTTGAAGCTGAAAGCGGATAAAATCTACCGTAAAATCCTCCACGACTACAGTCGTTTTTCAGTAAGCACCATTGATGGTTTTGTACAAAAAGTAATTCGTGGTTTTGCTTTTGAGCTGGGCCTAAACGCCGATTATAATTTAGAAATGAATTATGACAAAGTTAAGGATGATTTGGTAAACAAACTCGACGAAGCTTTAAACGACAACAAACAGCTTTTACAGTGGATTATCGATTTAGCCATCGAACGCATTAGCGACAATAAAAGCTGGAATTATAAAAGCGAATTGTATAATCTCATAGGAGAGATTTTCTCTGAGCGCTTTCAGATTTTTGAGTCGGCTGTAGAAGAATTAGGATTAGAAAACATTGATGAGCTTTTCAAGAAATACATCAGCGTTACTAAAGATGAAATCAAAAATTTCGAAAGTGAAATTATTCAACTGGCTAAAGATGCACACGAAGCGCTTGAGGTTTTAGGTGTAGAAAATGACCAGCTGAAAGGAAAATCGAGAAGTCCGTTAACGAAATTAATTGTGGTTGCCCGTGGCGATTTTTCTAAAATAGAATCACTTTTTAATCTCATTGATGAACCTGAAGAATGGTTTCAAAAAAATGCAAGCGTAGCTGAAGCCTATGATACGATCAATCCAATTCTTCATAAAATTAAAACGCATTATCAATCACATTTACCCAATTATCAGCTGGCCATAGCTTTCAATAAAAACCTATATTATTTAAGGCTAATGCAAGAAATAGCAGTTTTGTTGAAAGAGTATCGGGCAGAAAATGACAATCTCTTAATCAGCGATGCGCAAAAATTAATTTCCGGAATTACTGAAGATGCGGGAGATAATCCTTCTTTTATTTGGGAGAAAGTTGGCAACAGGTATCGTAATTTCTTGTTCGATGAATTTCAGGATACATCAACCAGCCAATGGGGAAGTTTTAAATCGCTTCTAACCAATGCTATTGCCACGCCAAGTTTAGATTTAACCGATCATTTAATTGTTGGCGATACCAAACAGTCTATTTACCGTTGGCGAAATGGCGATTGGAATATTTTACACAAACACGCCAGAACAGATGTTGGTGTGCATAATGTAATTGAAGATAGCCTGGAAGAAAATTACCGCAGTACGGAAAACATCATTACGTTTAACAATTTTCTTTACCGCTCCATTCCTTTAACCTTACAAAAGGAGTTAAACCAGAATTTAGAAAGCAAACCAGAAAATATTTTAGCTTGGTGGAACGCTCAAAATTATGGTGCTATCATTACCGACATTTATGCTGGTTCTACTCAAAATTTTGCCACCAACACGTTGAAGGGCGGAACTATAAAAATTAAAAAATTTGGTAAAGACCATGCGCCAGATGAGACTCGTTTCACAGAAACTGTTTTTAGAGATATTGCCTTAAATGATGTTGTTGATGAGATTTTATATTTAAAAAATGAGCAAAATTATGCCTTGAAAGATATTGCCATTTTGGTTCGTTCGAATAGCGAGGCCATGCTTACCGTTCAGAAACTGATGGAGCAAAAACTGCCTGTGTTATCTGGAGATGCCTTGCTGATTTCGAACAACTCTGCTGTTCAACTCATCATCAATACATTAAACGCACTGATTGGGCTGGATTCACAAACCGCATTATATAAAGCTAATTGTATTGCCCTTTATCATTCTTTACATGAAAAAGAGGCCAATGCAAATCATTATTTAAATCTAAATAATGTTTCTTTAAGCACGTTGAGTAAGGTTTTACCTCAATCGCTTTGCGAAAACTGGCAATCGTGGTTACAGCTTCCTTTACCAGAGCTAATAGAAATTTTGATTGAGGCCTACAATCTAAAAGATCTCACCCAACACCTCCCTTATTTATTGGCCTTCAGAGATTTAACTGCAAATGCAGGCAAACTTGGTGAAAAAGGCATTATTTCATTTTTAACGTGGTGGGATGAAGATGGTGTAAAGAAATCGCTTCCATCTCCTGAAGGTGTAGATGCGATACAGATTATTACCATCCATAAATCAAAAGGATTGGCTTTTAGAGCTGTTTTTGTTCCCTTCTGCAATTGGGAAGTGAAAGGCAAAACAAACTCAACTTTCTGGGTTTCATCGGAAGACACCGTTTACAAGGAACTTCGTGGAATTCCACTGAAATATAATGATGCACTGGCAGATTCCTCTATCGCGATGGCTTATTACGAAGAATTGCTCTACAACAATATGGATGCGTTAAATATGCTCTATGTGGCCACCACTCGTGCAAAAGACTATCTCTACATTGCCACAATGGCTAAAAAAGAGTTAAAACTATCGAACATGGGCGATGTAATAAACTTCACTTTTGATGAGCAATTTGATGAAGATGGTGTTTATGAAATTGTAGATTATGTAACTAGCGAGAACAAATCTGATGAATCAAATTTCATTAACCTGAAAGGTTATCCAACAACCACCCGTTTATCTGAACTCTACATTCCATCAGAAGAAAAGCATTTAAAACATTTGGTTAACATCGAAAAATCTGGAAGGAAAGGTTCTTTGCTTCATGATATTTTAGCCAGTGCCACTACCGAAAAAGGTGTTGATGATTATGCGGAAAACCTGGTTCTGCTAGGGATTATTCAAAAAGAGGAAAAACAAAAACTTATTACTTCTGCTTTGGAAGTTTTAAACCACCCAGAACTGAAGGAAATTCTAAATAAAGCGACAGAAAGCATCGTAGAGAAGAATATTATCGATGCCAATGGTAAGCTTCATCGGCCAGACCGTGTTTTGATCAATTCTGATGAAGTCATTATTCTGGATTATAAATTTACGCTTGAAGAAAGTGATAAACACATCAAACAGGTAGATAGTTACAGGAATTTGCTTTCGGAAATGGGTTACCAAAATATCAAAACCTATCTTTTTTACGCAGTTACAGGCAAATTGAAATTAGTATAACATACAGATGAAACCATTTTTACAAGAAGTTGCCGAAGATTTAGTTACCAGATTTGGAAACCAGCTGGAAAACTGTGCGATTGTTTTTAACAATAAACGCCCGGCTGCATATTTGCAAAAACATTTTGCCGATATTATCGGAAAGCCATTTTTTAGCCCTTCATTTTTCACCATACAGGAGTTTTTTGCCTGCTCAACCAGTTATAAAATTGCCGATTTTTATTTGCAGTTTTTCACCTTACATCGAATATATAATCAGCTATTGGCCGAAGAAAAACTGGAAACCATTTCCAGTCATAAGTTTTTTCCACTAGCAAAAATTATTCTGAGCGATTTTAACCAAATTGATGCGGATTTAGTAGATGCGGAAAAATTATACCGTGATTTGGAAGATATTTCTGTTATCAACCAGGATTTCGATTATTTAAGTCCGGAGCAATACCAGTTCCTCTCTCAATTCTGGACATCTTATTCCGAAGGAAAACATAAAAAGCAGCAGGAGCTTTTTATCAAAATGTGGCGAAGGATGCCTAAACTTTACCATAAATTTCATGCTACGCTGAAAGAACAGGGATATCTAACCAATGGTTCAGTTTATCGCCACCTGGCGGGAGACATCACCAGTCACGAGCAATTCATTTCAAATTTCGATAAAGGAAAAATTATTTTTGTCGGTTTTAATGCCTTGAGCAGTGCCGAAGCTAAGATTTTCACACAGTTATGGGTTTTGCATTATCAACCTCAAGCATTTTTGGTTTGGTAGATTTGTGGTTGACCAGTCAGCTGGAAATTTTGCAAGCCGACAAAGTTACCTACAAAAATGTGGAGGCCTTTTTAACGCATCCACTTTCAGGATTGACACAAAAAATGCGTGATAAAATCTTAACGGCTTTACTTGATGAAAATAAAGTTGAAATTGACCATAAACGCTTACTCAGACAAAGCGGTTTATTTGAGGTTTTTTACAAAAAGATTGAAAATCCACAGTTTGTTGTTACCAATTTGCTAGATGTATTAGACTTCGTTCTAACCAGATTATCCAATGCAAAAACGTTAAAGAAAATCGATGCTGAATTATTCGTGAAAACCATCCAGGAATTAAATCGATTACACGATACATTCAGTAATCACATCAGTAAAGAGGAAATTCCGTTTGTTATTTATTTGGTTCAGAAATCCTTGCAAGCCATTGCGGTTCCGCTTTCTGGCGATCCGCTAAATGGAATTCAAGTGATGGGATTACTTGAAACCAGAAATTTAAACTTCGATAAAGTTGTTATTTTAGGATTCAATGAGGGAATAATCCCAAAATCTTCCATCGGTAATAGCTTCATTCCGGATTCAATTAGAAGGGTTTATGGTTTACCTGTATTGGAAAATCTTGATGCCATTTCATCTTATATGGTTTATCGTTTAATGCAAAGAGCGAAAAACATCAACTTCGTTTACAATAGCCTAACGGATGAATCTACATCAGGCGAAGCCAGCAGAATTTTAAAGCAGCTGGAGTATGAAAGTGGTTTTAATTTTACTTACAATGAGCTGAATCTCGAAGTAAAAACGGAGCAATTTAAAGAAGTGAAGATCGAAAAAACAGGTAATGATTTTATTCAGGAAAAATTAAAACGCTATCTGAACAAAACCAAAGCCTTATCTCCATCTGCTTTAACGCAATACATTTCCAATCCAATTGATTTTTTCTTCAACTACATAGCTGAAATTAAAGAACCAAAAGAAATAAGTGCTGTGGTGGAGGCCAATGAAATTGGTTCCATTTTACACAAAGTGATGGAATATTTCTACGAAGATTTAAGAAAGGCTGAAATAACCGAAGAGCGAATCAGAGAGAAAAAGAAACTTGTTCCGCAATTAATTCAAAAAGCTTTTAATGCGGTTATGTTCAAACATCCTGATTTGGTAATGGAATACAAGGGCATGCAAAAAGTAATCCTTGCCATTGTTGATGCTTATGTGAATATCATTTTAAATCAGGATATTTCGCAAACGCCTTTTACCATTATTAGCCTGGAGCAAAAAATTGAGGCTGAAGTGAGTTTCCCATTGAATGGCAAAGAAGAAAGCATTAAAATTTTTGGCTATATCGACAGGGTTGATGTTAAAGATGGTGTTACCAAAATTATAGATTATAAAACAGGAAGCGATAAACTGGCTTTCAAGGATGTTGACGAACTTTTCAATTCGGATGGAAAACACATCAATAAAGCACTGATCCAAACTTTGCTTTACACTTACGCTTATGAACAGTTTGCGGGTAAAACTTGTGTGGAACCGAATTTGTATATCGTAAAAACCATGAACGACCCGATTTATGGTGGTATTTGGTTTAAATCGAATCGGCAGGTTTTACGAGGAGAATTTCTTGAAGAAATTAAGCCTTTGTTTCTTGCGAGACTAAAAGAGAAACTGACCGAACTTTTTGGGGCGCCTTATTTTAAAGCAAGTGAAATACCTGATAATTATAAGTACTCGATTTATAAAACATTGTTTGGGAAATAGGGGGTTCGGCTGAATCCATTTATATTCTAATTAAAATTCCGTTGGTTGAAACCAACGGCAATGAATACAAAACCAATCACAATAATAATATTGTTATCTGCACATCCATTTTTTGTGGTCTGGCTTTAGCCGACGGAATAAAGGCAATAATACAAAACCAACAACTATCATAAAATCGCTATTTCCGCTTTCCATTTCTTTGCCGTTGGTTTCAACCAACGGAATAAAGGCAATAATACAAAACCAACAACTATCATAAAATCGCTATTTCCGCTTTCCATTTCTTTGCCGTTTGGCTTTAGCCGACGGAATAAAAGCAATAAATACAAAACCAACAACTATCATAAAATCACTATTTCCGCTTTCCATTTCTTTGCCGTTTGGCTTTAGCCGACGGAATAAAAGCAATAATACAAAACCAATCTCTATAATAATCGCTATCTGCAACATCCATTTCTTTGCCGTTGGTTTTAACCAACGGATAGAAATTATTTCCTATATTGGCTTTAGCCAAAATATAAATTATGTCGTATGTAAAAATTTGGGTTCACCTGGTGTTCTCAACTAAAAACCGACATCCCTATTTAACAAAAGACATCCGCTATAAACTTCAAAACCACATTATCGAAAATTGTCGAGAAAAATCCATTTTCCTAACGGCTATTAATGGTCATACCGAACATTTGCATTGTTTAATATCATTAGGAAAAGAACAAAACATTGCGAAAATAGCTCAACTCATTAAAGGTGAATCTGCATATTGGATTAACAAGAACGAATTAACCAAAGAAGCATTTATTTGGCAAGATGACTATTTCGCCACCTCTGTCAGTGAATCTCAACTAGAAACAGTTACCAATTACATTAAGAATCAAGAGATACATCATGCGAAAAAATCATTTGCTGAGGAAGTAAAAGAATTCGCAGATAAGTATAAATTTGAAATAAGAAACGAATAAAAAATGCTTACCCTCAACTTTACCAAATTCCCAAACCTCGAAACCGAACGATTAATCCTTCGTGAGCATGCGCTTTCCGATGCAGAAACCTTATTCGCCATGCGAACCAACGAAACGGTAATGAAATACATCGACAGGGAAAGACCAAAAGATTTATTGGAAATTAAAACATTCATTACCACATTTAACGAAGGTTTTGAAAATGGCGATAATTTAGCCTGGGTAATTGCCTTAAAAGAAAACCCAAACCACATGATTGGCTCCATTGGTTACTGGCGAACAGATTTTGCCAATCATCGGGCAGAAATTGGTTACATGCTTCATCCCGATTATTGGCGCAAGGGAATTATATCCGAAGCATTAACAAAAACTATCGCTTTCGGGTTCAAAGACATGAATCTGCATACTATCAAAGCAAATATCAATGTAGAAAATGATGCATCCCGACAAATGCTTATTAAACATGGTTTTGTTAAGGAAGCCCATTTCAAAGAGGATTATTATTTCAGAGGACAGTTTTTAGATAGCGAAATTTATGGCTTGCTAAATCCGAATCATTAAATCATGTTAAAGTACGCCATTCCAATTCTCGCATCTCTAAATACGGAAGAAACCATAAAGTTCTATACCGAAAAATTAGGTTTTACTTTTCATTCCAATTGGGATGGTTATCTAATTTTTAGTAGGGATGGCATTGATTTACATTTCTGGACTACAGACAATCCTGAGTATCCTAAAAACACAGGTTGCTATATTAATGTTACCGATGTTGATGAACTTTACCAAGAATATCAATCACATTCGGTCATTCATCCTGAAGGTAAAATAAAGGATATGCCCTGGGAGATGCGTCAATTTTCAATTTTAGATAATAATGGAAATATTATTCATTTTGGAGAAGATATTTCGCTAAAAGAATAAATAGGAATACAAAAACTAGCTTGATCAAGGCATTTCAAAATAATATTTCAGTCAATGGAAATCGAGCATTAAAATTTAATAAAAAGAGCCTTTCAGTTCTCATTAATCAACCATAATTATTACATAATACAGGTTTAATTCCCTTTGGTTTCCATATGATTAATAATTATATTTGCCACCGTTATTAAAATTTACAATGAGAGAAATCCAATTTAGAGAAGCACTACGCGAAGCTATGCAAGAAGAAATGCGTAAAGATGACCGCGTTTTTTTATTAGGTGAAGAAGTAGCAGAATATAA
>SEDB01000275.1 GCA_004210715.1 Pedobacter sp. | reverse complement strand
ATCAGAAATACTTCTACTTTGGATTTCAGCTATAAAACTGCTGAGAAAGACTTATTGAAGTTAAAAACGAGTTTCAATTATTTTAAGAGGGGGATATCCATTCCGGCTTACAGTTTTAATGGCGTAAATTATAATTCATACACTGATTTAAGTTATTTGAAGAACATTAAAAATCAAAGTTTAATTTTTGGCGCAAATATCGTTTACGATAAATTTTCCGAAAGCAATCAACCGCCAATATTGAAAAAGGATTTTACAAGCAGAACGGCTGGTGCTTATGCCCAACACACATGGGATCTTTCTGAAAAATTTAAGCTGGAAAGTGGAATGAGAGTAGATTTCGTGAATTATTTCAATTCCAATTACCGACAAAATGAAGTGTTTTTTTTACCACGAGTATCTGCTTTATATAAATTCGATGATCATTGGAGTTCTAGAATTGGTGGTGGACTTGGTTATAAAACGCCTACGCTTTTTACAGAACAAACAGAAACTTTTCAATATCAAAACTTATTGCCTTTAGCTAACGTGAAAGCAGAAAGAAGCTATGGCGGAACGGCAGACGTGAATTATAGAACTGCCATTGGAGATGATTGGACCTTAAGTTTCAATCAGATGTTTTTCTTTACCCGAATTAATAATTCAACCATCCTCTTACAAAACAATAATGGAGAATTTTATTTCGGCAACACGAAAGATGCCGTAAGAAGTCTTGGTTTTGAAACAAATGCCAAACTAATTTTCCATGAGTATTTTAAACTTTTTGCAGGATATACTTTTACTGAAGCCAAAGCAAATTACCTACCAGTGATCCAAACCATCAGGTTACTACCTAAGAATAAACTCAACCTGGCATTATTATATGAAAAGGAAAGCAACTTTAAAATGGGACTTGAAGGTTATTTTACCGACAAACAGTACCAAATAAAGCTTGCGAGTACAAAGAGTTATTGTATCTTTGCACCCTCCTTGGAAGCTTCCACTCCAAGGATTAAGAAAGCCTTTCAGCAATGAGAGGCTTTTCTTATTTTATCATTTGGCACTTTTAAACACCACCATAGCCAGCGGAGGTAAAGTGATATTAATTGAATACTCCTGATTATTATAGCCTTCAGTATTTGGCACTATCTCTCCCCTGTTGTTAATTCCGCTACCATAATAAATGATATCGTCAGTATTAAAGATCTCTTTCCACTTGGTTTTGAATGGAACACCAATGCGGTAGTTTTCTCTTACCACCGGAGTAAAGTTTAAGGCTATGACTAAAGTATCTTTTGCTTTTGGTCCTTTACGCATGAATACAAAAACCGATTCATTGGCATTATCTGCATCCAGCCATTGGAATCCTTCATAACTAAAATTGAAATGATACAAGGCTGGTTCTTTACGATATAAAAAATTGAGCGCTTTTACCGTTTCCTGCATTCCTTTGTGGGGTGCATACTGAAGCAGGTGCCAATCCAGCGATTGGGTAAAATTCCATTCATTGGTATCGCCAAATTCATTGCCCATAAATAAAAGCTTGGCGCCTGGGTGCGTAAACATATAACCATAAAGCGCCCTAAGGTTTGCAAATTTCTGCCAATCATCGCCTGGCATTTTATAAAGCATTGGCGATTTTCCGTGCACAACCTCATCATGAGAAAACGGCAGCATATAATTTTCAGTAAAAGCATAAGTCATACTGAAACTCAATTGATGATGATGATGTTTTCTACCCAGCGTATCTACTTTAAAATATTTTAAGGTATCATTCATCCAACCCATCATCCATTTCATACCGAAGCCTAAACCACCAGCATGCACAGGATGGGTAACACCAGGATAGGTACTGCTTTCCTCCGCAATGGTTTGTACGCCCTCGAAGTTGCCGTAAACCGCCACATTTAAATCTTGCAGAAATTTAATCGCCCCGAAGTTTTCTGGCCCTCCCTGATCGTTTGTTGCCGCATCACCATCTTCTCTCGAGAAATTGAAGTATAACATGGAGGCTACAGCATCTACACGCAAACCATCGGCATGGTATAAATCCAACCAAAATATTGCGTTACTGATCAGAAATGATCTTACCTCTGGTCGGTCATAGTTGAAAATATAGGATTTCCAATCTGGATGAAAGCCCTTTTTCATATCTGCATGCTCATAGAGATGGGTGCCATCAAACTCATATAGCCCGTGTCTGTCTCCAGGAAAATGTGAAGGAACCCAGTCTAAAATCACAGCGATATTTTCTTTATGGAGCGCATCGATCAAAAACATCAGATCCTGTGGTGTGCCGTATCTTGAACTAGCTCCAAAGTACCCGGTAATTTGATAGCCCCAGCTCGGAAAAAATGGAAACTCCATTATTGGCATGAGTTCCACATGCGTAAAACCCATTTCCTTAACGTAGGAAACTAATCTTGGCGCAACTTCCCTCGCGGTTAAAACCCTCTCAGGATTGTCTGGGTCACGTTCCCATGAACCTAAATGCAACTCATAAACCGAAATCGGCTGATCAAGCGCATTTAACTTTGCCCGTTTTGCAAGCCAGGATTTATCTTTCCAACTATAATCAGTATCCCACACAACAGAGGCTGTTTGAGGAGGATGCTCCCATTTTCGGGCATATGGATCACCTTTTAAATGCTCAGATTCATCAAAGCCTTTAACAAAATATTTGTAAACCTCTCCTTTTGCTACCTTGGGAATAAAACCTTCCCAGATTCCAGATTTATCCCAGCGTTTATTTAAAGGATGTGCTGAACGATCCCAATGATTAAAAACACCTACTACGCTCACATTTGAAGCATTTGGTGCCCAAACTGAAAAATAGGTTCCATCAGTCTTTTCAACATTCGTCAAATGAGAGCCCATTTTTTCATATAGCCGAAAATGCTTTCCAACCAAGAAAAGATCAATATCGTAATCGGTAAACAAGCTATGAGCCCAAACTGACTTACTGGTATCAACAGTGGTTAACGCTTTCTTATTCTCTGAAACTTTTTTCGTTTTTGGCATGATGAATTTGGCTAGATAAATGAAGCCCCAAATGCTAAACAGCAATTGGGGCTAAAAGATTTACAAACTTAATATCTGTATTTCGGTAAAGGTTTTAAGGCACTTAAAGTGTAATATATTTTTATCATCTAGGTGAAAATCACTTACTTCTTTATTATCTACAATGATCTTTTTGACCTGGAATTTCACACCCATCACATTACAAGAATAAAACTCATAGTTAGGTGTGTACAATCCTTCGATGCGTTGATTAATTTTAAATAACTGCTGATCAGCTTTTACCGTAAATTTCTTTTCCAGATAAATATCCTGTTCGAAAGCAAAGGTATCACCGTGATCTTCATACATGTATGAGTTTACTTCATAATCGCTCTGATAAATATTCAATACCACTTCGGTAATTGCCTTCTCATCAACGTATTGCATTACCGGATATTCCGGAATCACAGATCCTGCTCTTACAAACATCGGCATACTGTCAATTTTGGCCTCAACAGTGTATTCATTACCACCTTCCAAAACTTCGTTAGTCCAGAAATTATACCAGGTTCCTTTAGGAAGATATACTTTTCTTGAAATGGCACCTTGCTCTAAAACAGGGCATATCAATAGTTTATCACCATAGCAAAACTCATCCTGACGGAAACTGTTACTGATATTCTCTTGCTCCAGCATTACCAACGGTCTCAAAATTGGAAAACCATAACGATGATGTTCCCAGAAAACAGAATACAAGTAAGGCATTAAACGGTATCTCAGTTCAATGAACTTACGGTTGATATCTTCAAAAAACTCACCAAAACTCCAGGGTTCACGCTCGGCAGTATCACCGGCAGAGTGCGCTCTCATGAATGGAGAGAAAGTTCCTAGTTGAATCCATCGTGTGAACAATTCGCCATCAGGCTCTCCACTAAAGCCGCCGATATCCGTTCCACAGAATGGAACGCCTGAAACCGATAGGCGCTGACACTGAATATTACCCATTTTTAAGTGTTCCCAACTTGCTAAATTATCGCCTGTCCAAACACTGGCATAGCGTTGCATGCCAGAATAACCAGCTCTGGTAATGGTAAACGGACGTTTATTGCGCATCAGCTTTTTCAACCCTTCGTAGGTTGAACGAACCATTTGCATGCCATAAACATTATGTGCCTTTCGGTGCGAACCGCGGTATCCATCGTAATTGTGGCGAACATCATTTGGAAAAGTACCCGAACCAAACACTGCTGGTTCATTCATATCATTCCAAAAGCCAGCAACGCCCATATCTACCAATTCCTCGTATAATTTACCCCACCACTTTCTAACCTTTGGATTGGTAAAATCAGGGAACTGGCAACGACCTGGCCAAACATGGCCTTCCATGAAATAGTCATC
>SEDB01000030.1 GCA_004210715.1 Pedobacter sp. | reverse complement strand
GAATTTATTACCGATGCATTACCAGTTGCCTTAATTGGTATGAATGCAAAATTAATGAGCCAATATATCGAGTTCGTTGCCGATAGATGGTTACAGGAATTAGGTTACAAAAAAATCTACAATGCAACCAATCCATTCGATTTTATGGAAATGATTTCATTGCAGGGTAAAACCAATTTCTTCGAAAAACGTGTTGGAGATTATCAAAAAAGTGGTGTGTTAACCTCAGCTGATAATAACAAACAAGCGTTTTCTTTAGATGAAGACTTCTAAGAAAGCTTAAAGTAAAAAGACTAAAGCCTGCCCTCGCCGTCATTGCGAGGAACGAAGCAATCTTAATGCAAGAGAAAAATAAACAAGAATTATAAACGTGATTAACAAGTCTTGATACTTAATACTCACTACTAGATACTAAAAAATAAATCTCATAAAATATGTTCGTACTAAAAAGAGATGGCCGGAAAGAGCCGGTGCAATTTGACAAAATCACAGCCCGTATTCAAAAGCTGTGCTACAGTTTAAATTCAGACCTTGTAGACCCAATCGATGTTGCCAAAAAGGTAATCGAAGGTTTATATGATGGTGTAACTACATCAGAGTTGGATAACCTTGCTGCAGAAACTGCTGCTTCGTTAACTACAAAACACCCTGATTACGCCTTGTTAGCGTCGCGTATTGCGGTTTCTAACTTGCACAAAAACACTACAAAATCATTCTCGGGTACGATGAAAATGTTGTACGAATATTTCGACCCGAAAGCGCAGAAAGCGGCACCGCTTATCGCTGATGATGTTTATGAGATTATTGAAAAAAACAAAGATATTTTAGATAGTTCTATCATTTACGACCGCGATTTCGGTTTCGATTATTTCGGTTTTAAAACGTTAGAAAAATCTTACCTGTTAAAAGTTAACGGTGCAATTGTTGAGCGTCCTCAGCATTTGTTCATGCGTGTTTCTGTTGGTATCCATAAAGAAGATATCGAAAGTGCAATTAAAACGTATAACTTAATGAGCGAGCGTTGGTTTACACACGCTACGCCAACATTATTCAACGCAGCTACACCAAAACCTCAAATGTCATCATGTTTCTTGTTAACCATGCAAGATGATAGCATCGAAGGTATTTACGATACTTTAAAACAGACTGCGAAAATCTCTCAGAGTGCTGGTGGTATCGGTTTAAGCATCCATAACATCCGTGCAACAGGTTCTTACATAGGTGGTACAAATGGTACAAGTAACGGTATTATCCCGATGTTACGTGTATTTAACGATACCGCTCGTTATGTAGACCAGGGTGGAGGTAAACGTAAAGGTGCCTTTGCAATTTATTTAGAACCTTGGCATGCAGATGTTTTCGAATTCTTAGACTTGCGTAAAAACCACGGTAAAGAAGAAATGCGTGCCCGTGATTTATTTTATGCCCTTTGGATAAACGATTTGTTTATGCAACGTGTTAAAGATAATGGCGACTGGACATTATTCTGCCCACATGAAGCACCAGGTTTAGCAGATTGTTTCGGTAAAGAATTTGAAGATTTATATACTAAATACGAAACTGAAGGTCGCGGACGTAAAACCATCAAAGCACAAGAGCTTTGGTTTGCCATTTTAGATTCGCAAATTGAAACTGGTACACCTTACATGTTGTTTAAAGATGCAGCGAACAGCAAATCTAACCAACAAAATTTAGGTACCATTAAGTCTTCTAACTTATGTACGGAGATTATTGAATACACTTCAAAAGATGAAGTTGCGGTTTGTAACTTAGCATCATTAGCATTACCTCGTTTCGTAATCAACGGTGCATTCGACCACCAAAAATTATACGATGTAACTTATCAGGCTACTTTAAACCTGAATAAAATCATCGACCATAATTATTATCCAGTTCAGGAAGCTGAAAACTCAAACATGCGTCACCGCCCGGTTGGTTTAGGTGTTCAAGGTTTGGCTGATGCGTTTATCTTATTGCGTTTACCTTTCGAAAGTGATGAGGCAAAACGTTTAAATAAAGACATTTTCGAAACGATTTATTTCGCATCGATGACGGCATCTCACGATTTAGCTGTGAAAAACGGTCCTTACCAAACGTTTAAAGGATCTCCATTATCAAAAGGTCAGTTCCAGTTCGATTTATGGAATGTAACACCAGATAGCGGAAGATGGGATTGGAATGCATTACGTAAGAAAGTAGTTAAAGATGGTGTGTACAACTCGTTATTAGTTGCGCCAATGCCAACTGCATCGACTTCACAAATCTTGGGTAACAACGAATGTTTCGAGCCATATACTTCAAACATTTACACCCGTCGTGTATTAAGTGGAGAGTTTGTTGTGGTAAACAAACACTTATTGAAAGATTTAGTAGCATTAGGTTTGTGGAACAACGATATGAAAAACCAAATCATATTGGCTAACGG
Organism: Pedobacter sp.; assembly: GCA_004210715.1. GTDB lineage: Bacteria > Bacteroidota > Bacteroidia > Sphingobacteriales > Sphingobacteriaceae > Pedobacter. The sequence goes on along the minus strand of SEDB01000030.1, from coordinate 22,912 downwards.
TTCAATCCAGGCAATTCCATCAATTCCTGATTACATTAAAGAATTATACAAAACAGTTTGGGAAATTAAGATGCGTAACATCATCGATATGGCTGCAGACCGTGGCGCATATATCTGCCAATCGCAATCGTTAAACCTGTTTGTAAATGCACCAAATACTTCAAAATTAACTTCAATGCACTTTTATGCATGGGAGAAAGGTTTGAAAACTGGTATGTATTATTTACGTACTCAAGCGGCATCGCAAGCGGTTAAATTTACTGTAGAAAACCAAGGTGGTAAAGCAATTGAAGCGGTAATTCCGGCTCAAATGACTCAAGACCAGGTTGCAGAAGAAATCGTTGACGGACCAGTTTGTTCAATGGAAGAAGGTTGTATTAGCTGTTCTGGTTAAGCGGAAAGACTAAAGCGAAAGGCTTGCCACTTCGGCGTCATTGCGAGGTACGAAGCAATCTCAATACACTCGTCATGCTGAATTTATTTCAGCATCTTAACAAAAAAAGACGCTGAAACAAGTTTAGAGTGACGAATCTAATAATATCGTAAGGTTTTGGGCAAACGCTCAAAACCTTATTTTTTGTTCCTACTTTTGTGTTTAGTTTAATAGTTCATTAGTCATTGGTTCATTATTTTTTATTGCGCCAAACACCAATGAACTATTGACCATTGAACCAATGAACAACCTATCAAGACATAGCAAACACGAAATCATTCCCTGCGAAAGATGCGGAACTGCTATAGAGTGCAAGGCAAATTCTTACACCAAATGCCAGTGTAGCGTGGTACAACTTAGCATCAACGAAGTGCAATATATTTCTGAATTGTACGATGGTTGTTTGTGTGCGAAATGTCTTTTCGAATTACAACACGAGTATAGAGAAGAAATAGGGGTTTAAAATTTGTCATCCTGAGCATAGTCGAAGGATAGCAGTAGCTAAAGCGGATAGCCGGGCTGACTTAAATAATAACCTGAGTCTTTGCTTTTCGAAAAACAATTACAAAATTATGCCGTTCTACTTTTAAACAAAATAGTAACTTTGCAACCTAATTTAGAATGGCTGAATTTAGACTGATTGAACGTTTTTAGAAACGCATTCATTTTATGATTCTCTCATCCAATAATTTGAAGATATGAAGAAAGTAAAAGTTGGCTTGGTACAAATGACTTGTACTAAAGATAAGCAGGAAAATTTAGATAAAGCGATTGTAAAAGTACGTGAAGCGGCTGCAAAAGGTGCACAAATTGTATGTTTGCAAGAGCTTTTTACTTCCTTATATTTCTGCGATGTCGAGGATTATGATAATTTCGACTTAGCTGAAAAAATTCCTGGTCCGTCGACTGATGCTTTGCAGGTTGTAGCTAAAGAACTTGGCGTTGTTGTTATCGCTTCTTTATTTGAGAAACGTGCAGAAGGTTTATACCACAATACAACTGCTGTTTTAGATGCTGATGGTTCATACTTGGGTAAATACCGTAAAATGCATATTCCAGATGACCCTGCTTATTACGAGAAATTTTACTTTACTCCGGGTGATTTAGGTTATAAAGTTTTCGAAACGAAGTTTGCTAAAATCGGTATCTTAATTTGTTGGGACCAATGGTATCCTGAAGCTTCGCGAATTACGGCTTTGATGGGTGCTGATATTATGTTTTATCCAACGGCAATTGGTTGGGATACTACACAAGATGAAGAAACCAATCAAGACCAATATAATGCTTGGCAAACCATCCAACGCTCCCATTCGGTAGCTAACGGGGTAAATTACTTTATTTGGCTTCGCACGATAAGGAAGAAACAGAAGTTGTAGAGCTGGATTTAGACCAAAGCGACTTTATGCGTAAGCACTGGCCTTTTTTGAGAGATAGAAGGATTGATTCTTATCAGCCGATTACGAAAAGATACATAGATAACGATTAGGCTGAAAGGGCAAAGACCAAAGCTTAAACTACGTGGTTGTCATCCTGAGCCTGTTGAAGGACTAAACATTTCGACAAGCTCAATGTGATACCTATAAAATTATAAGACCAAACGAAATGTCAAATTTCCCTCCAAAAGAGCATTTATATATTAATCAATTCGATTATTCTCCAAAGCAACAAGGTTATGCTTTTCCTGCTGAATGGGCGAAACATGAGGCAACCTGGTTAAGTTGGCCACACAAGGAAGCGAGCTGGCCAGGGAAAATCGAAACGATTTATAAACCTTATTGTGAGTTTATTAAAATTGTTGCCGAAGGCGAAAAGGTTCGCATCAATGTTAAGGATGAGGAAATGAAGGCTTTTGCAATTGCTGAGTTAAAGAAAGTTGATGCTGATTTAACTCAAATTGAGTTTTATTTCAATGAAACTAACGATGCCTGGTGCCGCGACCACGGACCTGCATTTGTAGTGAAAGGAAATGAAAAAGCAGTTGTGGATTGGGGTTACAACGCCTGGGGTGGAAAATATCCGCCTTTTGATTTGGATGATGTAGTACCAACTAAAATTGCGAGACATTTCGATTTGCCTTTATTTACCCCAGATATTGTGATGGAAGGTGGTTCGGTTGAATTTAATGGCGCTGGAACTGTTCTAACCACTACTGCTTGCTTATTGAATGAAAACCGTAATCCACATTTAACTAAGGAGCAGATTGAAAAATACTTGCTAGAATATTACGGACAAGACCAGGTTTTATGGTTGGGCGATGGAATTGTGGGCGATGATACCGATGGGCACATCGATGATATTACGCGTTTCGTAAATGAAGACACCGTTTTAACGGTTTTAGAAAGCAATCCGCTGGATGAAAACTACATTTTATTGCAAGAAAATTTAGAGGCGTTAAAAGCCATGAAATTGAAAGATGGTCGCTCATTGAATATTGTGGAGTTACCAATGCCATCGCCAGTGATTTTTGATGATACACGTTTGCCAGCATCATATGCTAATTTTTACATCGCAAATGCAGCGGTAGTTGTGCCAATTTTTGATGATGTAAACGACCAGAAAGCTTTAGATATTATTCAGGGTTGTTTTCCGGATAGAAAAGTAGTTGGCATCAATTCGGTTGATATTATTTGGGGATTGGGAAGTTTCCATTGTTTGAGTCAGCAGGAGCCAGCTGTTTAGGTAAAAGTTTTGGCGCCTTGTCATCCTGAGCTTGTCGAAGGATGTTTGAGGCGTTTCGACAGGCTCTACATGACATTGTAGATTTGTCATCCTGAGTTTATCGAAGGACGATTGAGGTGTTTCGACGGACTCAACATGACATCATTGATAAGCTAAGCATAACAGTTTAGTAAGGTAATGAATTTTTTTAGTAATTTCATTTATCTAATTCTCTGCATGGCCACGATTCATAATTACTTCGTTTACATTTTAGAATGTTTTGATAAGTGTTATTATGTTGGCGTAACCAATGATTTAGAGGCGAGAATCTCTCAGCATAATAATGGAGAAAATATATCTTCTTATACATTTACAAGAAGACCTGTCGTATTAAAATATTATAAAAGATTTGACCAAATTGAACATGCTATAGAATTTGAAAAACAAGTTAAAGGCTGGAGTAGAAAGAAAAAAGAAGCTTTGTTTTCTGAAGATTGGAATGAAATTGTAAGGTTGTCAAATTCTAAAAAAGAAAAATAGATATATATTTGAAGAAGATTAAGAAAAAGGTCTTCGACAAGCTCAGACTGACAACAATAATCAGACTGACAAACTATAAAAATTACAAATGAAACTACTAGAAGGAAAAACAGCATTAATTACTGGCGCATCAAAAGGAATTGGTCGTAAAATAGCTGAAAAATTTGCTGAGCAAGGTGCTAACGTAGCATTTACATATTTATCATCAGTAGAAAAGGGCGAAGCTTTAGAACAAGAATTACAAAGCTTTGGAACTAAAGTTAAGGGTTACCGTTCTGATGCTTCAAAATTTGACCAGGCTGAGCAATTAATCAATGATATTGTTGCAGAATTTGGTACAATCGACATTGTTGTTAATAATGCTGGCATCACTAAAGATGGTTTATTAATGCGTATGAGCGAAGAAAATTGGGATGATGTCATCAATATTAATTTAAAATCTATCTTCAATGTGACGAAGGCAGCTTCGAAAGTGATGATGAAAGCCCGCAAAGGTGTTTTCATTAATATGAGTTCGGTTGTTGGTGTTACTGGTAATGCAGGACAAGCAAATTATGCTGCATCTAAAGCGGGTATTATTGGTTTCACGAAATCTGTTGCTAAAGAATTAGGTTCAAGAAATATTCGTGCTAACGTTGTTGCTCCAGGTTTTATTCGTACCGAAATGACTGAGGTTTTAGACCCTGCAGTTGTTGCGGGCTGGGAAAAAGATATTCCATTGAAACGTGCTGGCGAAACTGAAGATATCGCTAATGTTTGTGTGTTTTTGGCATCAGATATGAGCGCTTACGTAACCGGACAAACACTTTCTGTTTGTGGCGGAATGCTGTAAAAAGGAGTTAAAAGTTAGAGGTCAGAGGTGGAGAGTTTACTTTCCACTTTTTTTTTGTCATAAGTAATTTTATTTAGCTTAGTTCAATTAATTAAATCGCATGAAACGCTCAATCTCAATATTGCTTTTATCTTTTTTTTGCTCAATTGTTTTTGGACAAGAAAATGAATCTTTAAACAACGAGAAAGAAATAAAAAGCACTATTGTAGATTTTTTGAAATGGTATAAAGAAAATGAACCCAAATTGATGACATCCTCAATCATCAATGGTTATAATGAAGATACGATTAAAAAGGACAGTTTACTGAGAGTTGATATGAAAAGTGTTGACGAGTACTTGTTTAATTTTAAGAAATCTAATTATGTATCTAATTCTTTTTTGGGAAATCTGAGGGCCATCTATAAGAGCGTCTCAGATACATTAATAAAATACCCTTTAATCGATTATTTCGGACCAGTTCCTGGATTAGAATGTGATTTACTTTTCGGCTTTGAACCAGAAGAAATACTCGACCATATTAATGACGGACGTTTGTCAAAAGTATATGTAATTTATAAAAAGGCAATAGTGAAATTCGAAATATCAGAATTTAATCAGATGATTTTTTGCTTAACTAAGGTTGATAATAACCGATGGATAATTGATAATTTGGATTATGATTGGACAAACGCTGAACAAGCTCTCAGTAAGAAATGAGGTATCTTTCCTTCACTTCCTTAATATCTGCTGAGTTTCTATTCTTCTCAAAAGCCAAATATCCAGGTTGCAAGTTTTTCCAAAAAGCTGCTTGAGTTGGAAACTGTGCTACATATTTCTTCATATTTCCGTCAGTCATTTTGAAAGGATAAATGTTCACGGGAATTTTTTTAGACTTCAGATCGGTAGAGAAAATAGCTAAGAGATAAAGCTCCTTAATTTTATCATCAGTTAAAGGGATGCAGCCGATGGTTTCGCAACTACCATGAATGTAGATGTCTCCACCTGGGTTATTGTGTTTACCTGTGCGTTCCGCATCAACAGCATTAGGATAATTAATACCCAACGATAAATGATAGTTACTCATTGGGTTCAAAACATTGATGTAATAAAATCCCTCTGGCGTTTGTTTGTCGCCCTCCATTACTTTTGGGCCCAATACCCCAGAACTTGCACAAAATTCATAAACTTTAACCAACTGATAAAACTTATCACCTGGATTTTTCATCCAAACTTCTAAAGTTTTTTCTGCTTTATAGGCATTGATTAACATTAATGGACTATGACCGATACTGAATTTTGAACATACCTCACGAAGAGAAGCCCATTTTTCATCGTAAGCATTTTTAACCCTCTCAAATTTTAGTTGATTTTGCGTCAAGGTTTGTGCATTAGCCATTATGCTTAGATATAGGAGAAATGTTAAACAGATTAATTTCATAAAATTCGGTTTGGATAAAGCTAATTATTTAAAGGTAAATTTTGCCACGGAAACACAGATTTACACGGAATTAAAAAAGTTTTTCTGTACCTGTTTGGCTTAACAGATAATAATTACAAATACACCTCATTTTACTTGCCTAAATTTTGCCGCAGAAATACGGATTTGCACGTCATTAAAAATGTTTTTCCGCGGGTTCAGTGCTTCCGTGGCAAAAATAATAACACGCTTAAATTTTTGCGTAAAATCTTTACGTCCTTTGCGGTTAAACACAAAATTAGCATCTTTATAAAATATGAATAGCTTTTTTGCAGGTACTTCTATTTTGTATTTTCTGGGTTGCCTTGCTTTGGGTATTTTGTATGGGTGGTTGCTTTATCGCAATAATAAAAATCTCGATAAAAAATTACAATATGGATTAACGGCAATACGAATAATTGCTGTTACCGCTATAGCCTGGCTACTGTTTGCGCCCTTAATCAAAACACTCAATTATACCTTAGATAAACCTGTAATCATCATTGGGCAAGATAATTCACTTTCTGTCGGTCAGGTTAAAGCAGCTCGTTTCGACCAGAAACTTTACGAACAAAACCTTAAAGTTTTACAGGATAAGCTATCGGATAAGTATGAAGTAAAAGCCTATAATTTTGGCGATTCTGTAGGCGATGGTTTAGATTTTAAAAATCAGGGCAAACTTACAGATGCATCTGCCTTTTTTCAGAAAATTAGGGATGAATATATCAATCGGAATGTTGGTGCAATTATTTTGGCAACTGATGGTATTTTCAATCATGGTGGTAATCCATTGTATAACATTAATCAAATAAATGCACCAGTTTATACCATCGCTTTAGGTGATAGCATTCCGAAACGAGATGTTTTAATTTCGAATGTAAACTACAATAATATTGTTTATCTGGATGATGATTTCACAATTGAAGTTCAGGTTCAGGCATTTCAAAACGATGGAGAAAATACAGCTTTAACGGTTAATCAGAATGGTGCAAAGATTCAACAACAAAATATCGCCATTGCTGGTAATTCTTTTATAAAAACGGTCCCAGTAAAATTACGTGCGGGTAAAATCGGTATTCAAAAATATACCGTTCAGCTGAGTACGCTGCAAAACGAAATTACTACAAAGAATAATTCTCAAACCTTTTATGTTGAAGTAATTGATGGCAGGCAAAAAGTGTTGTTGGCCGCTGCAGCTCCGCACCCAGATTTAAGCGTATTAAAAGAAGCCATATCACTTAACAAACATTATGAAGCAAAAGTGGCCTTGGCTGATGATTTAAGCTCAATTGACCCATTAAAATTCGATTTAATTGTATTGTATCAGTTGCCAGATGTCCAGAATTTATCCACTGCATTTTTACAAAAAGTAAAAGCTTTAAAGAGACCCACTTGGTATATTTTGGGTGCACAAAGTAATATTAGTGCCTTTAATCAAATGCAGAACCAAGTTAATTTAGGTGTTGCCAATGGTTCCATTCAAGAAGTTTATCCAGATTTTGCCAATGGTTTTACGAATTTTAATTTATCCGAAGAAGATAAGAAGCAGTTTTCCACTTTCGATCCATTATTGATGCCTTTTGGAAGATTAACCGTAAATGCCAGTGCAACACCTATATTTAATCAACGCATCGGTAAAGTAAGCACGCAACAACCTTTATTATTCTTTACTAATGAGAATGGCGAAAAGGTTGGTTATTTAATGGGAGAGGGTTTATGGCGTTGGAAATTATCAGAAGCTGAAAACGAAAGCCAGGAATCTGCTTTAAACGATTTAATTTCTAAAACGGTTCAATATCTTTCTGTGAAAGATGATAAGCGGAGATTTAAAGTGTTTACATCAAAATCTGCATTTGATGAAAATGAATCCATTCAATTCAATGGAACTTTATATAACGAAAGCTATCAAGCGGTAAACGAACCTGAAGTGAACTTGCAGGTTAAAAATGAAGCAGGAAAATATTTCAACTATGTTTTTTCGAAAACCGAAAATGGCTATCAGTTAGATGCAGGAACTATGCCAGCAGGGAATTATTCTTATGTAGCCAACACATTGTTAGGCGGACAAAAATATACAGCCTCTGGAAGTTTCTACGTAAATGCTTTAATCGCCGAATATCAGCAAACCACGGCTAATCATCAACTGTTGAACACCATTTCCAAACAAAGTAGCGGAAAGCTTTTTATGCCTGCTGATTTGCTGAAAATTGCTGATGAGATTCTGAAAAATGAGAATATCAAAACCATTAGTTACGAAGACCGCAAGTATGATGAAGTGATTAATATGAAGTGGGTATTCGGTTTAATATTAGTGTTACTCTCAATTGAATGGTTTTTACGTAAACGCAATGGAGAATTATAATATTTCCACATCAGAAGTGATTGAGGTTTTAGGAACCATCGCATTTGCCATATCTGGAACTTTTAATGCCATGCAGCGTAAACTCGACCCATTTGGAGTGCTTATTATAGCATTCGTAACCGCAATTGGTGGCGGTACTGTTAGAGATTTATTGATTGGCGATACACCTGTTGCGTGGATGCGAGATATGCAGACTTGCTTAATTGTTTTGTTTACTGCGCTTGCAACCATGTTTTTTAAAACGCATGTGCAGAAATTAAAAATTACTTTATTCTTGTTTGATAGTCTTGGTTTAGGCTTATTTACAATGGTTGGAATATTAAAAGGCATCGCCTTTGGCTTAAATCCTGGTATTTGTATTGCACTAGGAACAATTACGGGTTGTTTCGGAGGAATTATCAGAGATACTTTGCTCAACACCATTCCTTTGGTGTTTAGAAGAGAAATTTATGCTACCGCTTGTATTTTAGGAGGGCTACTTTACTATTTGTTGATTCAAATCAATATAGAAAGTGTTGTGGCGAAACTAGCTGTGGTCGCTTTTATTTTTGTATTGAGAATTGTGGCTGTAAAATTTAAACTTTCACTTCCAAAATTTGATTATTGATAGCAGATAAAATACGCTTTAACATACAATCCTTTAATCCTAAAAATCCAGTTTCAAAATCCTGGTTAATCTTTTTTCTCCTCATGAATAATCACAAAGACATCTTCGTTATCTTTTTTCATGAAATACTTTTCGCGAGCGAATTTTTCCGCAGTGTTTAAATTGGTGTTTAATTCGTTTAAATCTTTTTTAACCTGAGCGGTTTCTTTTTCGAAATATTCCTTTTCTTCTTGCAATTTATTCGCCTGGCTACGGTATTCGTATTGCGACATCATATCGTTTTTATCAAAAAATAACATCCAAACAGCAAAGGCAGCTGTTGCAAGAAAGTACTTGTTGCGAAAAAGGTCTATTAAACGTTTCATAATATGGTATGAGATTTTAGATATAGATTTGAAAATCCCAAATCCAACAGACAAATATAGTATTAAAATAAAAACATCCGAAGATTTAAAATCTCCGGATGTTCTGCAAATAAGTTTTTCAACTTCTTAACACCGCAAACCCCTAAAAGGGCTTAATGTCAGTTCCTTAAAGTCCCCTAAAGGAGATTTAGTGGATTATTTCTTAGCATATTTGAATTTAGAACCGATGAAACGAGCGTTCTCGCCTAATTCTTCTTCAATACGCAATAATTGATTGTATTTTGCAATCCTGTCAGAACGAGAAGCTGAGCCAGTTTTAATCTGACCACAGTTTAAAGCAACCGCTAAATCGGCAATGGTAACATCTTCTGTTTCGCCAGAACGGTGACTCATTACCGAAGTATAACCATTGTTTTGAGCTAAAGTAACTGCATTAATCGTTTCAGTTAAAGAACCGATTTGGTTCACTTTTACTAGGATTGAGTTTGCCGTAGCCTCATCAATACCGCGTTGTAAACGCGTAACATTAGTTACAAATAAATCATCACCTACTAATTGAACACGGTCGCCAACTTTATCAGTTAAGCTTTTCCAACCTGTCCAGTCATTTTCGTCCATTCCATCTTCAATAGAGATGATTGGATATTTTGCAGAAAGGTCAGCTAAATATTGCGCTTGTTCTTCGCTAGAACGAATTACGCCTGTAGCGCCTTCAAATTTTGTATAATCATATTTACCATCTTTGTAAAACTCAGATGAAGCACAATCTAACGCTAAACAAATTTGAGAACCTGGTTTGTAGCCAGCAGTTTCAATTGCTTTTAAAACTGTTTCAATTGCATCTTCAGTGCCATCAAAAGTAGGAGCGAAACCACCTTCATCACCTACTGCAGTAGATAAGCCTCTATCGTGAAGAATTTTCTTTAAGCTGTGGAAAACTTCAGTTCCCCAACGTAAAGCCTCAGAGAAAGATGGTGCACCAACTGGCATAATCATAAACTCCTGGAATGCGATAGGCGCATCAGAGTGAGAACCACCATTAATGATGTTCATCATCGGAATTGGCAAAGTGTTTGCGTTAACGCCACCGATATAACGGTATAAAGGCTGACCAATTTCATCAGCAGCAGCTTTAGCAACAGCCAATGAAACACCTAAAATAGCATTGGCACCTAAGTTACCTTTGTTTTCAGTACCATCAAGCTCCAACATTAATTTATCAATTGCGTTTTGCTCAAAAACATCAATACCTCTTAATGCCTCAGCAATTTTAGTATTTACATTTTCAACTGCTTTTAAAACACCTTTACCTAAATATGTAGATTTATCCCCATCACGTAATTCAACAGCCTCATACTGGCCAGTAGATGCACCGCTTGGTACAGCTGCACGACCAAATGCGCCCGCTTCTGTAACTACTTCAACTTCTACTGTTGGATTGCCTCTTGAATCGAGGATTTGTCTCGCATGGACATTAACAATTATGCTCATTTCTATTTGATTTTTTGTTGATTTTTAACCTGCTTAGTGTATAAAGTACAATTACTAAGCTTAACTTCAAAGTTAGTATATTTTTTAAATAAATAAAGCGTTTCAGGCGTTAATGTTACGATAGTAATTATACACATTTCGTCATGCTGAATTTATTTCAGCATCTTATTTTTGGAAAGCAATTGTAGTGGTTTTTCGGTTACTACAGTCCCGCTTTTTGTTGCAATCTTTTTTCAACTTCTGTCAATCGTCGTCATTTCCGTCATTGCGATGAGGCACGATTTGGCAATCTTTTTCGGAAGTACTTAAAAAAAGTATTCCACTTCAATCGGGTTTGGAGAACTTAAATTCTTTACGGAATAAACCACCCCGCCTTGCAGGCACCCCTCCAAAGGAGGGGAATTACAAAATGCTAATATGCAAAGCGCATAAAATGCCAAATGCCTAAATTGCAAGCTCCCAATAAGCAAATAGAAATAAAGCTACTCGATAAACAAACTTTAATATCATTTTAAACTTATCGAAGAAGGGCATCGGCCTCAGAAGATTTGGCTGGAAAGGCCAATAAATTTTTATTGCAGTTTCAGTCATAACCTACCGAAACAAGAAATCCTACGAGTGCTGCACAAACATACAATTACTACAAACTTTCACACGGCTTAGGATTGCGCCTAAAAATTTATTGAGGATTTACAAAAGCTTCGTAAGCCTTGATTTTTGCTCCACTTTTTATCAAGAAAAAGTGGAAAGCCTGTCTGGCTAAGACAAAAACATTCTAATTGGAATTAGAGAAATAAATACCCCTGGCCTTACAAGTACCCTCCAAAGGAGGGGAATTGCCGTACCACTTACAACAAATCTCTAATTAATAAAATTGGAAAGCCTGTCTGGCTAATATAAGAACGTGAACATTCAATAAAAATTCTACTTGGTTATAAACTTATAGAAAGGAACAAACTCCCTATGCCAAAACCATTCTGTATGTTTGCCATCTTCTTTTTCCAATAAAACTACATTTCTATTCTTCCCATCAGGATTCAAAATATCATGAACCTTTTTCATATCGCGAACCATTGCTGTTCCCTCTTTATCGCCGGCTACGAAAAATATTCTGCTGTTTTTTAATCCAGCTAATCTTTCAGCAATATCAGTATAAATTTTTGGCGCCAACCAAAATGCAGGACTAAAAACTCCAGCCGAACCAAATACTTTTGGATATTCTGCAATGGCGTACATTGAAATCAAACCACCCATCGAACTGCCGGCAATAGAAGTATTTTTAACATCTTTCAAAGTTCTATATTTCGAATCGATGTAGGGTTTTAAAGTTTCAACCAGAAAAGAAACATAAGCTTTTCCTTCGCCTTTTCCATATTGACTGTCGTAAGGATTATATTCCTTCAACCTGTCTTTTCCGGCATGGTCTATTCCAACAATAATCATTTCCTTTGATCCTTCACGAATCAAGCTATCCATTACGGAATCAACAGCCCACTCATTTGCCCGTGGCGGATTTGCATGAAACAAGTTCTGCCCATCCTGCATATAAATCACAGGATATTTCCTTTTCGATTTAACGTAACCTTTTGGTAAGTAAATCCAAATACGACGATTCTTATTCAATTGAGGCATAAAAAATGCAGAATCAACCACATGAACATGATCTCCGAAATGATATTCTGCCTCAACTTGTTTAAAATTATCCGTCCAATTGGCAATTTTTAAATCCATACTGGTATCAACATTCAAATTCAAAGTTCTGTTTGCAATTGGTTTTCCATTTGCTTGGCTTTCCACTTTTTCCCAATTTCCACGCGTAATTTTAAATTCCTGATTTCCTTTAGGTAAACTTAATGAAATGAAATAAGTTAAGCTGTCTTTCTGTTTCAAATGGAAAGCTTTGCTTTTGGGATTCCAGTCGTTAAAGTTGCCAGCTATGAATAAGCTGTCAGTCATTTTCTTCGGGATGTAAACGGTTAAATCAAGCTTGACTTGAGCAGATAGAATCAAAGGAGAAAGTAGAAGAAAACTTAGAAAACGCCGCATATTGAAAAACTTATTTTTGCCTTGAAGTCATTTCAAAGTATTAATAATAAAGATGTGGATCTATTTCAATTCATCCAAAACCCGAAATAGTTTTTTATTAATTCCACTCCCACTATAATTGTTAATGTTAATCACAATTATATATTTGTTTCCTGAGTTATCTGTGTGGTAGCCCGCAAAAGCAGAAACATCATTAATGGTTCCACTTTTAATTTTCATGCCGTTGTACTCAGGCAATCCTTTATAAAAATCAGGAAACCAGCTCTCTTTTTGACTTTGAAATAAAATGTTGGCCATAGCTGAGGTGGTTATTCTATCTCCCGGAGAAAGTCCACTGCCATCAATAATATTCAAAGCCGATTTATCAATTCCCTTTGCTGCCCAATAATTAATTTCCGTTTCGGCACCTTTTGAGGTGGTTGCTGTTTTTCCAGATTTTAAGGCGATGGTTTTCAGCAACGTTTCTCCATAAAGGTTAATACTTTTCTTCAAAAACCAATAGGAAATCTCGCTTAAAGTTGGTGAGCTAATCGTATTTATTTTTTGAGTGACAACCGGAATAGGTTGATCATTCAAAGCCATCAACCTCGCCGTTGTGGCTTGTTGATTGGATGGAATCCCTAATCTTTTCAAAGTATCTTGCAAACGATAAGCGCAATCAAAAGCAGGGTCGGGGCTTGCAACAGAAATGCCAGATTTGCCAATACCCATTCCCCAGGTGCCACGTAAATAGGCAACATTGCTGTAGGGAGGTAGAAAGGCATATGTTCTATCGCCAGTTCCAGAACTGCCAGTTTTCAATTCATTTACAATTTGTATGTAAGGTGTTTCGGGCACTGTTTTAATAATTTTAACATCGCTGGCTGCGCTACCGCCCGGTCGTAAATGGATATCAAATTGATTTTCTCTCCACGATAAACCTGATGTTCCAGCACCGTAGTAGTTTCCGATATCTTGCCAAACCCAACCTTCAGGTGTGGTTTGCGTTCCTAAAATACGATCATCGCCAATAATGCTACCCTCAATTTTTTTTATACCAGCTGATTTAATTGCCGTAACCCACTGCGTTAAAACAGCATTTTCTTTATTCTGATAGCGCCAAGAACCTAATGTCGGGTCGCCACTACCTATAATGATTAAATTTCCTTTTAATGTTCCATCAGGTGTAATGTTCCCAGAATAAGCCAACGTAGTTTGAAACTGAAAATCTTTACCTAAAATACTAAATGCCGTTGCTGCGGTTATCGTTTTCAAGGTTGATGCAGTCGCTAAACCAATTTGCTCATTCTTGGCGAAAAGTGTTTTTCCTGTATTGGCATCCAGCACACAAAGCGAGGTAATGGCATGTTTTGCCTGTTCATCAGCCATTAAGTTATTAAAAGCTTTTTCAAGATTTTGAATTCTGTTTTGAGCACCAACAATGTTGCCAGCAAGAATTAATATGAAAAGCAAAGGTATTTTTAAACGCATAGATTTATCTTTTGAAGATGAACAAATATAAAATTATTTAAAAAGCCTGGGCAATAATAATAGATTGCAAGCTTTATATTTGGAAAGCAAAACCAGTTTAGAGCTACTATTTTAGCCTCATAAACCCGATCAAAGCGAGATGCCGATTTTTTCTATCGGCAGAAGCGGGAGCGGGGCTGGTATAACCTAAAAGCCAATGAAACTGCTTTTCAAAAAAATATCTGAAGCAAATTAGCTCTAGCTTCAACTATCCATTAAAGAGTTTATGGCGTTTAATCTCTTTACCCTGGCGTAATTTTATAGCATGGTAAATGGTTGGTACATCGTTTGTCCATTTTTTTAAGGTAAAAATAATGGCTGCAATTTCTATTCGTGTGGCAAGCCCAACCCAAAGGCATAGCTCAAACAGCACAGCTGATTTGCAATGAACCATGATTTCTATCAGGGTAGCAAATAAAATTAATGTCCAAATTTTTGCGCCAATAGAATGTGTTGCAATCTCTTTTTTAAACTTTAGGTAACTCACTAAATAGATCATTACCTCAGCACCAATTAAAATGGCCAGCTTAATAAAATTGTTTTTGAAAAAATCTGGACATTGAATATAAGTGGCAATGGCAACAGAAATAAAGAAAAGCTGGTCGATACTTGAGTCTAATCTCCTTAGTTTTTCTGATGAAATATTTAGTTTTCTGGCTATTATTCCATCAAAGATGTCAGTTAATAGTCCGATAGATAAAAAAGTGATCGCAAGAACTGAATAGTTATTTACATGGAAAATACTCAGTAAGATGATGAAAAAACCAATTATTAATCTGGAATATATCAATGCAATGGGAATATTTTTCATGATTGGAGCGCACATAAAAAAGCCTCCGATGAAAATCGGAGGCTTTAATTTATTTTTTAAACTAGTTCTTTCTGAATTAAATATTCTGCGATTTGAACTGCGTTTGTTGCGGCACCTTTGCGTAAGTTATCAGCAACAATCCAAAGGTTTAATGCTTTAGGAGCCGATTCATCTCTACGAATGCGGCCAACAAAAACTTCATCTTTTTCATGTGCATCTTTTGGCATTGGGTATTTTAGATTTGCCACATCATCAACAACGATAATGCCTGGCGATTTCTCTAAAATGCTACGAACTTCAGCTAAATCGAAATCGTTTTCGAACTCAATATTTACTGATTCTGAGTGACCGCCCATAACTGGAATACGAACGGTAGTAGCAGTAACTTTAATACTGTCATCGCTCATGATTTTGTTCGTTTCCTTAACCATTTTCATTTCTTCTTTGGTATAGCCATTATCCATGAAAACATCAATATGAGGAAGAACGTTTAAATCGATTTCATACGGATATGCTTTTGGTCCGTCAATGCCTTTACGCTCGTTCATCAATTGTTCTACCGCTTTAACACCGGTTCCGGTAACTGATTGATAGGTAGAAACAACAACGCGTTTAATTTTATATTTATCGTGCAAAGGTTTTAAAACCACCACCATTTGAATGGTAGAACAGTTAGGGTTTGCAATAATTTTATTGTCGATAGAAAGCTCATGTGCATTTACTTCAGGAACGATTAATTTAATCGCAGGATCCATTCTCCAGGCCGAAGAATTATCAATTACTGTTGTACCTGCTTCTTTAAAACGTGGCGCATGTTCTAAGGAGGTATTTCCACCTGCAGAGAACAAAGCGATATCTGGTCTCATGCCAATTGCAGTATCCATGCTAACGATTGGGAACTTCTTACCCTTAAAAGTAATTTCCTTACCAACACTCTTTTCTGAAGCTACGGGAATTAACTCTGTTAAGGGAAAATTTCTTTCCTCCAATACTTTTAACATTACGGTACCAACCAATCCGGTTGCACCTACAACTGCTACTTTCATTTTAAATTTTAATTATTATATTTATTAAACATTTGATATAAGTCCAAATATGGTAAAAATTACGCTTATATCCCTATTGTTACACGTTAAATTTATGTTTAATCTTATAAATCCTATTTTTTCTACGGAAATAGTAGGTAATGATTTTACTTCCATCCCAAAAACTTCGAATTATAAAATTTCATTAAATAAAAGCAGGCCACTTAAAATAATTAGTAAGGGCGATATTTTAATTTCAGAAGTTTTATTTAATCCCAGAACGGGAGGTGTAGATTTTGTAGAGATTTACAATCATTCGAATCATGAAATTGATTTAAAAGAATTACAATTGGCCAATGCGAATACAGGATCAGTTATTTTACTAAGTAATAATCAGGTGCTGGATCGATTGGATTACAATGCGAAAATTCATCATCCATTAATTCAGGATGAAGACGGGGTTTCTTTAGAGCGTGTTTCATTCTCTCTAAGTACAAATGATCCTGATAATTTTAAATCAGCAGCCGCTAGTGCTGGCTTTGCTACACCCACTTATAAAAATTCTCAAGAAAGAAGTGGTGATGAAAGTTATGCCCGTTTATTATCTAAAACATTTTCTCCGGATGGTGATAATTTTGAAGACATGATGACGCTTGAATATCAGGTTGCTCAGCCCGCAAGTTTAGCAACGGCAAACATCTATTCTGATAAAGGAAAACTAGTAAAGAAATTAATGAAAAACCAAACCATTGGAACGAATGGAAATTTAACCTGGGATGGAGTGGATGAGCAAGGACAAAAAGCAGCTATAGGAATTTACATCGTTTTGTTTGATGTTTTCGATTTGAATGGAAATACGAAACGCTTTAAAAATACTTGCGTTTTGGCAGGGAGATTGAATTAAATAACTTAGTTTATTCTTTTGCTACTGATCAACAAATTGATGGTAACTATATAATTGAAAAGGCCGTAGCAACAGACTACGGCCTCTTAACAAGTTTTTTATATATTTTAAAGTAGATTCTTTTTGATATAATCGCAGCTTGCTGCAACTGATTCAATAGGATTTGGCTTGTAATTGGTTTCATGCTCTACGAAAAAGTATTTCATGCCCGAAAGTTTAGCCGCAGCAAAGATTGGTTTCCAGTCGATGCTTCCAGTTCCAACTTCAGCGTTTAGTGCCGGGTTAGTTTTATCCATATCTTTCACATGCCACATGGTAAAACGTCCTGGGTTCTCTTTGAATAATTTTAAAGGATCATTTCCGGAGCGAACTACCCAGTATAAATCCAATTCAAAATCAACTAATTTTTTATCCGTTTCGTTCAATAAAATTTGATAACCTGTGGTTTCGCCAAACTTCTGAAATTCAAAATCATGATTGTGGTAAGCTAAACGTAAACCAGCATCTTTACACATTTTTGCAGCAACGTTTATCTTTGCAGCAAGTTTTTTGTAGTCTTCAGCGTTTTTTCTAATGCTTTGATCTAAATATGGAATGGTTACATATTTACTGCCTAAAACTTTAGCGGCCGCGATAGAAGCTTTTAATTCATTGGTATTACCATCCGATAAATAGCTGCCCAAGCTGAAGTGATTACTTACTGCTGTTAAACCATTGGCAGCAAGAAGTTTTTTAAACTCAAGTGGCGTTAATCCCCAGAATTGATCTTTAATCGAAAAACCATAAGTTTCAACCTGACTAAAGCCAGCTTTTCCTACTTTTTCAATTGTTCCTTTTAAATCTTTTGGAAGATCAACTCTCAATGAATATAATTGAAGGCCTACTGCTTTTTTTTGTGCAACACAGGCAAAAGACGGCGCTAAAAGTAATGTTGCTATAGTTAAGCAACTGCTGATCATAAAACTTTTTCTTGATAACATATTATATAATTAAATATCGCAAATAGAAATAGCTTGTTTTAATGAAGCTAATTTATTTGCATTTTTTGGAATAAATTCTTGTGCAACGAAACCTTTAAAGCCGGTTCCGACAATGGCCTTCATAATGGCAGGGTAATTCAATTCCTGGCTGTCATCAATTTCATTTCTTCCAGGAACCCCTGCGGTATGATAATGCGCAATATATTGATGATTTTCTTTAATCGTATGAATTACATCGCCTTCATCAATTTGCATGTGATAAATATCGTAGAGCAGCTTAAAGTTTTCAGAGCCTAAACGTTTACAAAGTTCAACACCCCAGGCTGTTTTATCACATTGATAATCTTTGTGGTTGATTTTGCTATTGAGTAATTCCATTACCAAAACCACGCCATGTTTTTCGGCCAACGGCATCAATTGCTTTAATCCTTTAACACAATTGTTCCAGCCCGTTTCATCATCCTTACCCCGGCGATTACCGCTAAAGCAAATCAGGTTTTTGTAGCCTGCTGCAGCAACCAACGGAATCATTTCAGAGTAATTCTTTATTAAGGTATCATGAAATTTTTCATCATTAAAACCATCAACCAAATTAATTTCAGCACCATTACACATGGTTGATTGTAAGCCATATTTTTTCAAGGTTGGCCAATCTTTCGGACCAACCAAATCAATTCCGCTGATACCGATTTTCTTGGCTTCGATGCAAAGCGTTTCCACATCAAGCTTATCAAAACACCACCTGCATACAGAATGATTTACGTTTCCTTTCAACCTGGCAGAGTTTCGCTTTTCTTTATGAGATTGATCCATTGCAAAAGTTGACAAACCTGAAGAAACACCAATTGCAGCTGTTCCTGCAATGATGTTTTTTAAAGCATTTCTTCTATTTAAAATCGAAGGCATTATGATATGGTTTTAGCTTCGATTTCAGACTTTGTTTTATCGTTAAATGTAAGCGCAAATAGAATGAATACTGCCGCTGCAATTCCTGCAGGGATAGTCCAAACCATTTTCCAGTCTGTTATATTTCCAGATTTGTATGCATCGGTAATCATGCCGGCAACCTCGAAACCAATTAACATACCAACGCCATATGTAGCAAGTGTAATTAATCCCTGGGCTGAACTTTTATATTTTTCTCCAGCTTTTGAATTCGTGTAAATTTGTCCGGATACGAAGAAAAAATCATAACAAACTCCATGCAAGGCTATCCCAATGATGAGCATAAAACTTAAGTCGCCTGCATTTCCATAAGCGAATAATATATATCTTAAAGCCCAAGCCAGCATACCCACTAAAATGGTTGAAATAAAGAAAATTGCAAAGTTTTTATCTTTCAATAATTTCAAGGCATCAAGCCCGATTAAATCACCTATTTTAATTTTTTCAGTGGAAGAAACTTTAGGTGGAGTTTTTGGAAGGGTAAAGCTAAATAAGCCAAGCACCAGTGAAACTATTCCAGCCATTAAAAAAGTGTTTTTAAGTAAACCTGTTTGTATTCCTTCTGGAGAATCCCAGTGGAAAACGAAACTGATTAGTAAACCGGCAATAATCCATCCGATCGTACCCCAAACACGTATTTTGGAAAACTCCTTTTCAGGGTCTTTCATTTGGTTAAACGAAACTGAATTTACCAATGCTAATGTTGGCATAAAGAGAATCATATAGCCTAAAACGTAAGGATAAAAAACGCTTACATCAGGTGCTTGATACATTTGGTACATAAGAATTGCACCAACCAGATGCAAAACACCTAAAATTCGTTCAGCATTGAAATATCTATCTGCAATTAAACCAACTATGAAAGGAGCGATAATTGCTCCCCAAGATTGTGTTCCAAAAACAGAGGCAGATTCAGAACCAGTTGCCTTTAAGTTATTGCCTAAAAAGGTTCCTAGTGTTACAAACCAAGCACCCCAGACGAAAAATTCGAGGAACATCATGGTAGAAAGTTTAAAGCGAGTAGTGCTATTCATTTGGCTAGTTAATTGTTTTAGAAGAATGTAATATTTTAAATGGATGATAGAAGATGGATGATGTAAGACGGCCAATGGTTTTAACAATCTACATTGGCCGCAATTTTTCCAGATTTGAAAGTTCCCCAGTTTTCCCATTTAGCAAATTTGCTTCCTGCAACCAGGTTTTTCCAGTTTTCATCCCAAAGGGTAGTTTTAACAACTTCAACACCATTTAAAATTAATGTTAATTTTCCTTTTTTACTGATGATCTCAGCGTTGTTCCACTCGCCAACTGCTTTAACAGGCTCTGATTTACTTTTGATTAAATCGTATAAATCGCCAGCACGGTGTTTTGTGATTTTCCCATCTGGATGGCCATCATTATCTAAAACCTGCATTTCTAAACCAGTAGAGTAGGTAGCATGGTATTTAGGTTCTTCATGCACATAAAAGATTAAACCGCTGTTGGCTTTCGGAGCCACTTTCCATTCATATTTCAAATGAAAATCTTTGTATTCTTTATCCGTAACTAAATCGCCACCGCCATCAGCACCTTTGGTTTTTGGATCTAAGTGTAGAGCACCATCTTGAACTTGCCAGGCACTCCCAACAGTTGTTTTGTTATAAGTATGCCAGCCTGTAGTAGTTTTGCCATCAAACAATGGCTTAAAACCTTTTTGTGCCTGGGATATTTGGGTTACTGCCAATAAAATACAAGCAGAAAGAATGATTTTTTTCATGGTATGTTATTTACCGTCAATGCGAGACGCAAAGTAATCTCAATATAAGATTGCTTCATACCTCGCAATGACGAATGTTTATTAAAGAGTTAAATTATTCCAACCTGAACGATATTCTCGTTTTACGAATTGATTTGCTTCGTCAAAATTGGAAATTTTCATGTTTTCGTTATCCCAAAGCATTTTCATGTATCTTCCCGGATAAGTATTTTTGCCGTTTACGTTCTTTTTGATGTCGAAACTTCTGATTGCTAAGTTTGCCATCAATAAAGCCTCAGTTAAAGGACCAGCAATTTCGAATGGAGAACTCACTTCTTGTTTTCCATAACCAGCAATTGCAGCATCGATCCATTGTGCATAGTGACCATTTGCACCATCTTTCACACGGGCATATTTTTCTTTTACCTTAATGTCTTTATTTCTGCTTAATGGCAATAATTTTGGATTTGCACTATAAGTTTCAGACATCATTTTACCTTTTGTACCGATAAATAATGTACCATTACCACCGTCGCCAAAAGTTTCGTTCGCTTCCAATTCAACAGGACGTTCTGGTTGAATACCACCATCCATCCAGTGTAAGGTCACATCGCCTTTCGTTTTATCGGTTTTAGGGAATTTCAACGTTACGTGACTTGATGGCGGACAGCTTTCAGGGAAATATCCACGTTTAAATTCATCAACGTAAACAGAACCTACACTTGCCTCAACCTCTTTTGCATATTTCAAGTTAAGTACGCTGAATGGTGCCTCAATTAAGTGACAGCCCATGTCGCCAAGTGCACCGGTTCCATAATCCCACCATCCACGCCAGTTAAATGGAACTAATTTATCTACGAAATCTTTCTCCGGAGCAGTACCTAACCATAAATTCCAATCTAATTCTTTAGGAATTTCGCTTTTTTTAGCTGGCCAAGGAATACCTTGAGGCCATACCGGACGATCAGTCCAGGCGTAAACAGTGTGTACATCGCCAATTAAACCCGCTTCATACCATTCTTTCATTTGGCGAGGGCCATCGTTTGATGCTCCTTGATTACCCATTTGAGTAACCACTTTATATTTTTTTGCCGCAGCCGTTAAAATACGAGCTTCGTAAATATCATGTGTTAAAGGTTTTTGAACATAAACATGTTTACCCAATTGCATTGCTGCTAAGGCTTGAATAGCATGGTTATGATCGGGAGTCGAAATTGAAACAGCATCGAAATTTTTATGCTCTTTATCTAACATCTCACGATAATCCTTATAGTATTTCGCTTTCGGGAAATTTTTTACGCTAGTTGCTGCACGGCGGTCATCAACATCACATAAATAGGCGATATCAGCTTTTCCGCTTTTTGCGAACATGGCAATATCACTTTGTCCTTTACCACCAACACCAATACCTGCAATAATTAATCGATCACTTGGGGCTAAATACCCTGGTCCGCCCAAAACGTGGCGAGGAACGATCATAAATGCAGCGGCAGCAATGGCACTCGTTTTAATAAAATCACGGCGGTTAGTCGTGCTCTTATTTTCTTGGTCTGTTTTCATTGTAGTTTCTGAAGATTAAAAGGGTTTGTTTATTTTTTCTTTAACGAAAGAATGTATTTTACCATCAATTTAGCATCAGCTGGTTTAAGTGTAGAGTGTGCTGTCATTGGCATTGTTCCCCATACGCCTGTACCACCTTTAATGATTTTATCAGCTAAGTAATTAATATTTTTCTCTGTAGCCGGATATTTTTTCGCAATCTCGGTGTATGATGGACCGATGATTTTGTTCACTTTGTTGTGGCAACCGATACAATCTGATTTGTTAATCAGTTTTTCGCCTGCGCTCATTTGAAATTCATGATTGGTTGTACTTGCTGTAGCAACCACCATTTTCTCCTTCTCTAAATCTGCTTTCGAAAAAGACGCCATAAAAATCACTATTGCGCCTAAACCTAAAAATGTCTTTTTCATTTGTGTGTGTGTTAGTCTTGTAATCCTAATATTTTTTTATTGAAAGCGCTATCACTGCCCGATGCTGCAAAATCATCAAAAGCTTTTTCAGTTACATTAATAATGTGTTTCTGAATAAATTCCGATCCTTCACGAGCACCATCTTCTTGATTTTTAATACAACATTCCCATTCCATAACGGCCCAACCTTTAAAGTCGTATTGCGCTAATTTACTGAAAATCGTTTTAAAATCAACTTGGCCATCACCAGGAGAACGATA
>SEDB01000274.1 GCA_004210715.1 Pedobacter sp. | reverse complement strand
TATTTTACCTTTTGCGGGCTATTTGTATTGGCAAGTATGTCATCAATGCTGGTTTATCAATATAAAATGGTTAATATCATTAACACATTTGGTAATGGAAAAACCCCAAGAGGCTTAGGCCTTAGCAGCATTTATAGCATAGAGTATTTCCTTTCTATCCTATTTTCTCTGGCTTCTTATGCAAGCATGACTGTTGCCATACTCTCCTACATTGCCTTATATGTTCAAAAAGGAAATCAGGCCCCTACAAATGAAGAAGTATGGGGGTATTTTAAATATTACTTTTTCAGGGTATTTGGAAGTTCCATCTTATTGATATTAATGGTTGGGGTAGCCTTTATTTTTTGTTTAGTGCCTGGCTTTTATTTGTTTCCTTTTGTGGCGATGATGTTTCCCATTATGGTTATTGAGAACGGAACTTTTGGATATTCTTTTGGAAGGAGCTTTAAAATTATAAAAGATAATTTTTGGGTTACTTTTGGCACCCTGATCATCGTTTGGATTATTGTTTATGCCTGTATGAGCATGGTGGTGTTACCAACTACTTTGTTTAATATGATTGGCATGTTTACCAGCAAAAACCCTCAAATGTCTGTTACGTTGAGTATGATAACGACAGTGTTGCAGTCGCTTTGCCAGGCATTTACCATTATTCCAATCATAACCATTTCGTTATCTTATTTCAGTTTACTGGAGCAAAAAGAAAATGTGGGTTTAATGGAACGTATTTCCAATTTTGGTAGTACAGAAAAACCAATGGATAGTAGACCAGAAGAGTATTAGCATGCTGAAATTCTTTCTCAGATATCTTTTTTTGTGCTCGCTTTTCTTTGTGTCAGCCAATGCCGATGCGCAGACCACGAAGCCAAAACAGCCAAAACCTGTTGTTAATATTGACAGCAGCAAAATAACGCCTGCCAAATTTGATAAGCAGGCCATCAGCAATTATAAAGATCAAAAGGAATTTCAGTACGATGAATTGCAGGCGCAACAACTTTCTTTGTGGGATCGGTTTTGGATGTGGTTTTGGAATATGGTCGGTAGGTTACTTACCAGCGCAGCTTCCAATTCACTATCAAGGTATTTCTTTATCGGACTGGGCGTAGCACTCATTTTGTACCTTGTGATCAAGGCGATTGGAACAGAGAATATTTTTAGCAAAAAATCAAAGGAAACCATTTTACCTTATGATGTGATATCAGAAAACATCCATGAGATAGATTATGAGCAAGAATTGAAAAGACTGATCAGCGAAAATAAATATCGCCTGGCTGTTCGTTTGCTTTACCTCCAGGCGTTAAAAAAATTAAGCGATGCCGATTTGATTCAATGGCAACCTGAAAAAACCAATTATAACTATTTAACTGAAATGAATAAGCCTGAGCTGAAAGAGGATTTTAGTAAACTTACCCTTCAGTTCGATTACATTTGGTATGGCGATTTTCCAGTTGATGCAGATAAGTTTGAGCCCATAAACCAATCATTTAACCAATTTAACAGCCGGATAAAATGAGAGGATTTAAAATTTATTTCGGGATTGGGATTATTTTGATCCTCATTTATTTAGTAGCACAATACAATAAGCCTACGCCAACAAACTGGGCGCCTACTTATTTATCAACAGATAAAATTCCTTATGGAACTTTTATTCTGCGTGATAGAATAAAAGATATTTTGCCAAAGGCAACAATAAGTGAGTCGAAAATAGCCGTTTACAATACCTTAAAAAACAAACGCTTTAATCACGCAACCTATTTTCTCGTTGCCCAAAAATTAGATTTGTCTAAAACGGATTTCGAAGAGATGAAGAAATTCATGCAGGCTGGTAACGCTATATTTATGGCCAGCTATGATTTTGGAAAACTAGAGAAAGAGCTTAAAATCGCCACCTCAACAACAATGTCGGCAGACCGCCCATCGCTGAATTTTACCAATCCCAATTTAAAAACCGATGCCAATTATGGCTTCGAAAGAGGAATTGGAACGCAGTTTTTTAGTAAAATTGATGATAAAAAAGCCGTTGTTTTAGGTGTTAATAATCTGGAGAAACCGAATTTCATAAAATACAATTATGGAAAGGGCGCACTGTACTTAATTGCTGAACCTGGTTTTTATACCAACTTCAATTTGTTGGATAAGTATGGAGCAGAGTACGCCGCGAAAACTTTAAGTTATGTTCAAAATAGCAATCAGCTGATTTTCGACAGTTACTTTTCTGCTCAAAAAAATGAAACTACCGATATGTTAAGGGTGTTTTTCAAACATCCGGAATTAAAATGGGCATATTATCTTACCATCATTTCTCTAATTGTTTTTGTGTTATACGAAATGAAACGCAGGCAAAGAATTATTCCGCTGGTTGATCCACTCAAAAATTCATCAGTTGAGTTTGCAAATGTGGTTGGAAGCGTTTATTACCACGAAAGAAATAATCTGGATATTGCGAAAAAGAAGATTAATTATTTTTTGGAGTTTCTCCGCAGCCGTTATTATATTAAAACCAATGACATAAATGCAGATTTTTCTACGCTATTAATGGAGAAAACTGGCATTAATGAGCCATCGGCAAAAACACTTACGCGGTACTTTACACAAGTACCAAATTTGAGTGAAATGAGCGATCATGAACTCATCAATTTAAATCAAAGCATAGAAAATTTTTATCAAAATACGCAAAGCCATGGAGCAGGAACAGTTTAACCAACGTACAGATTTGAGCATTTTAACTGCAGCTGTTGATCAAATCAGAAATGTTTTGAGGAATATTATTGTTGGACAAAAGCAGGTTATCGATTTTTTAATTGTGGGTTTGCTTGCTGATGGACACATTCTAATTGAAGGTGTACCCGGCGTGGCAAAAACTTTAAGTGCCAAATTATTGGCTAAATCAATTGATGCCCGATTTTCGAGGGTTCAGTTTACGCCAGATTTAATGCCTTCTGACGTTTTGGGAACGCCAATTTTCAATACCAAAACCGGCGATTTCGAATTTAGAAAAGGCCCGATTTTTGGCAATATTATATTGGTTGATGAGATCAATCGTGCCCCTGCAAAAACACAATCGGCTTTGTTTGAAGTAATGGAGGAGCGACAAGTGACCATTGATGGCGAAACCTATATCATGGATGAACCTTTTATGGTATTGGCCACCCAAAACCCGATTGAGCAAGAGGGAACCTATCGCTTACCTGAAGCACAATTGGATCGTTTTCTATTTAAAATTGAGGTAAAATATCCTTCTTTGGAAGAAGAGACAGCTATTCTGGTGGCACAACATCATTTGGTAAATAAAACACTGGCAAGCGATGTGAAACCCGTTTTATCTGTTCAGCAAATTCAGGAGGCGAGAGCTATTATCAGAAGTTTGTTTGTTGAACCAAAACTTTTAGAGTTTATTGCGAAGATTGTAAATGAAACCCGAAACAATCCATCGCTTTATTTAGGTGCATCGCCACGGGCATCT
>SEDB01000273.1 GCA_004210715.1 Pedobacter sp. | reverse complement strand
AGTTTTTGTAAATCTTAGTGTTCCATCACAACTGCTCCAATGATTATAATTCGATTGGTGTTTTTTGCTGACCATAAAAAGATCTGGAATATTCGATAACAAATTTCTTATAGAAACAGTTCAGTTACCACATTGCCAACTTAATGTTACACCATATTGTTTGTCTTATATTTATGTTGAAATTATTCTTCACTTGTCTTGCGGAGTTCTGCCAAAACAATATTTCCTTCCTCAAATAATTTCAACCAAGATGATGAATTATTTTCGAAGTTTTTCATTAGTTCTTTTCCCACATATATACCTTCATTCGTTAAAAAGTAAAATTTCACCTCATCCTTTAAAGGCAAACTTTTCGTTTTGGTTTTAGATGCCTTAACAAGAAAAGTTTGTGCTAGATTTACAAATTGTTTTGCTGCACTATTTACGTTTTTATGTTGTCCACCACCAATAACACCACTGCCTGAACTTAAATACAAACTTGCATCCCCTGTTTGATAGGCAACTGTTGATGCGGTCGCTCCACCCATTTCCCAGTCCATAATAATTCCATAAACAATTGTCTTGTCCGTTGGTAATGAAAGTCCGAGTTGTTCAGGTGTTGCTGAAAACGCCATATTCCGAAGTCCTTCAAATGCGTTTTCCTTCGTCTGATGAACTTTGGGTATTGTCGTGTCTTGGTCCACAACTGATTGTTTGTCGCTGGCAGTTGATTTATTTCCGCAACTTGTCAAACAGAAAACAAGTCCGCCTGCTAAAATTATTCCAATAATTATGTATGTCATTTTCATTGACTATTTATGAGTTGTAGGGTCATTCTACGGCTGCTAGTAAACGGCTCAGGGCTTTGCGATGGTGCGGATTTTTAGCACAATAGATCAATAGAATTCCTAATGTTGAACCTTGCACTAAATTTCAGAGAGGCACTAAACCCGTCGTATCGCCAAACCGATGTTGTGCGATGTATTATTTTAGCGTTTCTATATAATTCATTATTTCTGGATAAAACTCTGTTATGTTTTTATATTTATTTCTGTTCTGTGTATACTTGTTAAAAAATAAGTTTAGTTCTTTAAAGTATTTAAAATGCTTAGATTGATTTTCAACTTCTTGTAATTCTCTTTCAAATCCATATTTTTCTCCCAATATTTTTGAAACACAAACTCTAACGATTAGTTCGTCTAATTCATTTTTCCATTGTGTTTCTTTCAATACTTCATTCTTTGCAGTTGTTAAAAACAAATCTTTTTTTCTACTTAATCTTTCTTTATATTTTGGTATAAAATCATTTAGATATAAATGCGAAACTTCGTGAATCACAACATTTGATAGCGGGATAAACTTAACTTCGGTTTCATTAGTTTGAAGTACATTCTTATCTTGTAAGTAGGCTAATTTAAAAATCTTTTTGCCTATAAGTTTTCCATCATTAATTTCAATGGCATTATTTCCTAAATTATTCAAAATATCAGCAAAAATTAATATCTCTCCGTTTGAAGGTTTATTGTAAAACTTCTGTACATCGTTCAAAACATTACTTTCAGTAATCGATTTCTTTGCAAAATTTGTTATTTTGATATATTCTTGTTTATGGGTTTTTATAAATTTTTCTACTTTACAATCTTTATAAAATTCATTAAAATTTGCTAGAAAAGTTGTCATATCTGAACTCCGTAATTGATGTCCTGTATATGGTATTTCTAATTTAAACGGATATTGATTAGTTAGAAATAAGCCGATAATTGATAAATCATAGCTATCCCAAGTTTCTAAATTTCTATACCAGTTTAGTGTTTTGTGATTTTTGTATTTCTCGAAGTGGGCATTAAAATCTTTATAATAGCTTGAAGGCGTAGGTTTTTTATCTAAAGTGTCTCTAGTTGCTAAAGTATAAAAAATAGTAATTGCTTCAATTCTTCCATCAATTTTCACCTGTACATTTCTTTGTGCAAATAACTGAACAAAAAAAGTTAAAAATAAAGTTGTTAAAAAAGCTTTTATCATAGTTTACGAGGTTTTACTTCGATTTTCAAATATATCGCACAACAGTTTGCGGCGCAAAATGCGGAAAAAATCTAATATTATACTTTCAACGCTTAAATGAATCCTTGAAAAATTCTTTAGGTAAGGAAGGGAAAAAATAAAATGGATTACCTCAATTTTTAGAAATGCTAAAGCTGAGTTGGCAAAGGCTAAAATATAAAACAAAACTCGGTTAACTATCGAAGGTAGGATTCGATACGATAGGTAAGAAGCAAAAGATGGTTCAAAAAGCTTTATAAAATAGATCGTTGTAAATGAGCTGGTAATCAAGGGGCCTATTTGGTAATTGATCTTTATGTTGGTTGAGGTGTAGTGGTGGGTTAGTGCTGCACCTCGACCAAGCTTATAATTTTACCGCCAGTCCCGAATAGAAATTAATGCCAGCGGCAGAGTTATAAAATCTGTTTCCCAACGCATTAAGGTCGTTTCCTAAGCTGTACTTCTCGTTGAGGAGGTTATTGATGCCCAGAAATAACTCGATATTTATTTTATTGATTTTTAATTCCTCAATACCCGCTTTCAATTCCACGATGTTATATTTTTTCGCGAAATCATCATTGGAATCATTTAAGGGGATGGCACCGGTGTAATTATGCTGTGCAAACAAATAAATTTTCCTTTTGAACTCCAGTAAGAAATTGTTGATCAATACATTTGCAGGTACACCTGTTAATTTGTTGCCAGTAAAATTTGAGTTTCCGTTCTGAAAATCCTTGAAGCGGAAGTGATTGAAAGTATAACTGCTTCTAAATTGAATGCCACGAATAAGGGATACCTCATTTCTCAAAATCCAGAAAGAAGTTTCCAGTTCAAGTCCACGTTGCCTGGTTCCTCCGGCATTGATAAAGTACTCCGTATCATTGGCATTAAGTCTTCTTACGATGGCATCCTGTAACTCAAATTGGAAAATATTGGCGTTGGCATAAAAACGGTTGTTTTTAGAATTATACCGCAATCCCGCTTCGTAATTCCAGCCTAATTCTGCCTGTAAATTATTGTTGATGTTATTATCTGAAGCACGTACCTCGGCAATTGTTGGTGGGGAATAACCTTTACTTACTGATGCTCTCAAGGTAAAGGTTTTATCTAAAACGTAAGAAGCGGCAAGCTTTGGCATCAATTGATTAGTGAATTTACGTTGCTGGCTGGTAATTGCAGTTGGAAAAAAGCGTTCATAGCTATAATTGAAAAAATTGATGCTTGAAGCCAATTCCACTAAAAGCTTTTGATCAATATCAAAATTGATCCTTGCAAATGCAAAATCCTGATTGGCCTTTATCCAATCTGATGCTTGCATAGCTGCAGGGGTACCGCCATTATTATCGAAGTTTTTAACTTGTGTTTTAGTGCCGGCACTTTCTACGCCAAGTTGTGCATTTAACTTAAAACGCTCTTTTGAATGTTCAAATTCCACAAAAGTTCT